>JBGPSO010000073.1:0-7349 GCA_041490145.1 Atribacterota bacterium | reverse complement strand
TTTGCTGCTGTAAAAGCTTTAAGCGATTACTGTTGTACATCTGCCAATGCTGTTCAAGTTGTTCAGGCAATTTCAAATAAAAAAGATATTCTATTTATTCCTGATAAAAATTTAGCTAATTTTATTGCCCAAAGAACAAAAAGAAAGATTATTCCCTGGCCAGGTTTTTGCCCTATCCATAATCTCTTAACTAAAGAAGATGTAATCAAGGCTAAAAAACTTCATCCCCAAGCTTTACTATTGGTCCATCCCGAATGTCGCCCTGAAGTCTGCAATCTGGCTGACTATATTGGTAGTACCAAGGGGATTATTAATTTTGTCAGTAATAATTCAGTAAAAGAATATATCATTGGTACAGAGATAGGAATATTTCATCCCTTAAAAAAGAGTAATCCAGACAAAGAATTTTTCGCTGCTTCTGAAAAGATGATCTGTAGAGACATGAAGCTTATCGATTTGGAAAAAGTTCTCCGCTCTCTGCAAATTTTAGAACCCCAAATTACAGTGCCAGAGGATATAAGAAAAAAATCTCTAAAAGCACTAAGTAGAATGTTAGAAATATCATAGTTACCTGGTTAGTTAGTTATTTGGTTAGTTAGTTGAACAGTCAGCTCGCCAATAAACTAATTAACTAAGTAACCAGCTAACTATTTAACTAATATGATCTTTCTGAAAGGATTAGAATAAATGTTGCCACATTATTTAATTAATTTTGATCTTTGCAAACTTAAAAAAATTTATACTGATTTTTTAATAGTAGGTACTGGAATCGCTGGTCTATATACTTCCCTTAAACTTTCCCCTCAAGGAGAAATCATCCTTTTAACTAAAAGCAAAATAAAAGAAAGCAATACAGAATATGCTCAAGGAGGTATAGCTGTAGCTTTAGGTGACGAAGATTCCCCTCGTTTACATCTGGAAGACACTCTAAAAGCCGGAGCGAATTTTTGTGACCTAAAAGCCGTAAAGGTATTAGTGACTGAAGGTCCAAAATGTGTGGAGGAACTAATAGAATGGGGTACTAAATTTGATAAAATCAAGGGCAAATACGATACTACTTTAGAGGCAGCTCATCAAAGACCCCGAATCTTACACGCCCAGGGCGATGCCACCGGTGCTGAAATAGAAAGATCCCTCTCTAAAAAAGTAATTAAAGAAAATAGAATAAAGATTAAAGAAAATATTTTAGTGTTAGATATATTAGTTGATCATCACATATGCTATGGTTTATTAACTTTGGATACCAATACTAAAGAGATTATTGCCTATTTAGCAAAATCAACCATTTTAGCCAGTGGTGGAGCAGGAAAACTTTTTAATAATACTACTAATCCTGATGTTGCCACAGGAGATGGAATTTCTATAGCTTATAGAGGAGGAGCAAAAGTTACAGATTTAGAATTTATTCAGTTTCATCCTACTGCTCTCTATCACCAGGGAAGTCCTAAATTTCTAATTTCTGAAGCGGTTCGTGGCGAAGGAGCGGTATTAAAAAATATCAAAGGTGAACTCTTTATGCACTCCTATCACCCTCTGGCAGAATTAGCCCCCAGGGATATAGTTGCAAGAGCAATTACTGACCAGATGAAAAAGACTAAAAGTAATTATGTCTTTTTAGATGCTACTAAGATAAAAGATAAATTTTCCAAACGCTTCCCTACTATTTATAAGAACTGTTTTTCGCTGGGTATTAGTCCTGAAAAAGAATTTATTCCAGTAGCTCCAGCAGCTCATTATACTATGGGAGGCATAAAAACCGATACCTGGGGACAAACTAATTTAGCTAATCTTTATGCCTGTGGAGAGTGTGCTTCTACAGGAGTACATGGTGCAAATCGATTAGCCAGTAATTCTCTTTTGGAAGGATTAGTCTTTGGTAATAGAATCGCTCAAAAAATTAAAGAAAGTGGATTGCTTTTTTCTATAAAAAGAGGTGAAGAAATAAACATTTCTTATAATATTTCACGAAAAAAATACAAAAAAATCAACCCAGAAAAAGTAAAAAAAGAATTACAGAAACTTATGTGGGATAAAGTAGGAATTATTAGAACCGCTTCAAATTTAACCAAAGCACAACAAAAAATTAACCAGTGGAAATATTTATTGGAATTGGAATTAAAAACTGCTGAAGAATTTGAATTGGTAAATCTTATCACCTTAGCTAATTTAGTTATCTTATCAGCTTTAAAGCGGGAAGAAAGCCGAGGGGCACATTATCGTGAAGACTTTCCTAAGAGAGATGATATAAATTGGAAAAAACATATTACCTATTGACTTGGTTAGTTGGTTAGCTGGTTATTTAGTTCTCTGTCTCTTTAATTGTTTTCAACTAACTAACCAACTAACTAATTAACTATCTAACTCAGCGAAGCTGATAAAGAGGTGTTTTAAAAATGAATTTTTTAGAAAAAGAAAATATTCAGGTAGATAAAATAATAGAGCAAGCTTTAATAGAGGATATCGGTACCGGAGATATTACCACTGAATCTATTATCCCCTATGATTTAAAAGCCAAAGGTATTATTAAAACTAAAGAAGAAGGTATCATTTCCGGTCTTAATATAGCTGAATTAGTCTTTAAAAAGTTAAATCCAGAAATTACTTTCCAAGCTAAAATCAAAGATGGAACAAAAGTTTCTCCGGGAGAAATTCTCGCAGAAATTACTGGTCCAGCTCAAACCATTCTTAAAGGTGAAAGAATAGCCTTAAATTTTCTACAAAGGATGTCAGGAATAACCACTACTACTTACCAATTCTGCCAAGAAGTTAAAGATTTCCCAGTTCATATCACCGATACCCGTAAAACTACTCCCGGACTACGAATATTAGAAAAATATGCTGTGCGTATAGGTGGAGGATACAACCATCGTTTTGGTTTATATGATGCAGTATTAATTAAAGATAATCATTTAGCTATAGCAGGAGGAGTTAAAGCAGCAATAAGCTCTATTCGAAAACGAATTTCTCATACTATGAAAATTGAAGTTGAAGTAGAAAATTTATCTCAACTTCAAGAAGCTTTAGAGATGCAAGTTGATATAATAATGCTGGATAATATGGATTTAGATATAATAAGAAAAGCAGTAAAAATGGCTAAAAATAAGGCTTTAATTGAGGCATCAGGAGGAATTACCCTGGAAAAAGTAAAAGAGATTGCTCAAACCGGAGTAGATTTAATTTCTGTTGGTGCTCTTACTCATTCGGTGAAGTCTTTAGACATTAATATGGAAATTATATAGTATCTCGTTAAGAATTAGTTACTTAGTTAGTTGGTTATCTGGTTAATTAGTTTAGAAAACTAAAAATTAAAAACTAAAAACGCAAAACTATAAAACCAGTTTTTTATCTTAAATCTGTTTTCTTAACCAGCTAACTAGGTAACCAGCTAACCGGATAACCAAATTAATTGGTAAATTGAAATTCATTTATTCATCTCATATACTAAATATAATCCTATTAAAGTTAAAAAAGGATTAATCTTATCAATTAATTTACATTCGTTACCGATTAATTCTGAGTAACCACCCGTTGCTACTACCAAAGAATCTTCTCCCAGCTCTCTCTTAAACCGCCTAATTAACTCATCAGTCAGTCCTAAATATCCGAAAAATATTCCCGACTTCATAGCAGCAATAGTATTACTGCCGATAGAATGTTGGGGTTTGGCTACTTCTATTTTAGGTAATTTTGCTGTCTTCTCAGCCAGAGCTTCTGCAGAAATCTCAATTCCGGGGGCAATAGCTCCTCCCAAATAAACTCCATCTTTATTAACCGCACAAAAAGTAGTAGCTGTTCCAAAATCTATAATTATCACCGGCCCCCCATATAGTTTATAAGCAGCAATAGCATTAACAATCCTATCTGCCCCCACTTCTTTAGGATTATCTGTTTTAATATAAATCCCAGTCTTTATCCCTGCTCCTACAATAATTGGAGAAACTTTAAAATAATCTGCCGACATCTTTTTTAATATCCAAATTATTGGTGGAACAACACAAGAAATAACTATTCCTTTAATGTCCGCTAAAGATAATTTAGAATTATCAAGTAGACCTTTTACTAGTATACCATATTCATCTTCGGTCTTTTTTAAATTAGTGGATATTCTCCAATGGCTTAACAACTTTTCTTCTTTATATACTCCTATAACTGTATGGGTATTACCTACATCAATTACTAAAATCATTATGATACCTCTTATAATTATTAACTTTAGTTTTCAGATAATTATATAGATAACTTATAATATTCCACTTAAAATTTTATAACCAATAAAAATAGAGCAGAGAAGAAATCATCTTCTCTGCTCATAAACTTTTTAATAACCCGCTTTCTTTAAAGCTTTAACTAATATAGTCACTAATAACATTGCTACTATTGGACCTTCTAATATACCACCTAAAATTGCTGGAATATGCATAATAGTGGCATTACCAGCAGGAGTAGGAACGGAGATAAACCCTAATCTTGTTGCTCCCAGGATTATAGCAATTGCTCCTAACGTACCAGAGATAGCCAGTTGCCGCGTGGTGAGCTTAAATTCTGGCAAATTAGACACTTTATTCACTTTTTCACCTCCGTTCTAGTTCTGTTCTTAGATACTAGACGAAATACTGATAAATTATTTATCTTTTGGTCTTGCTCTTTTGCCAGATACAAGTCCTCTGATAAAGGATTATCCTTTACGCCTATATTTTAAGATACTTTAATAAATATGTCAAATTATATTTTCTCTTTAATTATTAAAAATATTAAATAATTTTTACTAAAAATTTATTACAATTCTATCTGATATTCTTTTATTTTATTCTGCAGACTTCTTCGGCTTATACCTAAAAGTTCAGCTGTTTTAGTACGATTGCTCTTATTTTGAATTAAAAATTTTATAATTAATTCTTTTTCCACTTCTTTTAGAGTCCCTTTTTTCTCCGAAAAATTTTCCTTATTTATAAAAGCAAAATAGGTCTCATCCATTATGTTGTTCTTAGCCATAATCATGCTTCTTTCGAGTATATTTTCTAGTTCTCTTATATTTCCTGGATAATCATAATTTAAGAGTAATTCCATTGCTTGAGGGGAAATTTCTTCTACTTTTTTATTTAATATTTTATCATATTTATGAATAAAATGCTCCACCAGTAAAGGTATATCCTCTTTCCTCTCCCTTAAAGGGGGAACTTCTATATTAAAGACATTCAGCCGATAATAAAGATCTTGTCTAAAATTATTATCTTCCGCTTTCTTTTTTAAATCTAAGTTAGTGGCAGATAATATTCGTACATCGACTTTAATACTTTTTGAACTACCTACTCTTTCAAATTCCTTTTCTTGTAAAAATCTAAGTAGTTTAGTCTGTATAACCGGGTCAACTTCTCCAATCTCATCTAAAAAAATAGTACCCCCCTTAGCCATCTCAAAACGGCCGATCCTTTTGGAAATCGCACCGGTAAAAGCTCCCTTTTCGTGTCCAAAAAGTTCACTTTCTAAAAGATGAGAAGAAAAGGCTACACAATTAACCACTACAAAAGGATTCTTATTGCCAGGACTATTCTTGTGTATTGCCCGAGCTATCAACTCTTTTCCGGTACCACTCTCCCCAGTAATAAGCACCGTAGCAGGAGTAACAGATACACTTTTCACCATCTCTAAAACTCTTTTTATAGCCTTACTCTTTCCGATAATTTCATCAAAATTAAACCTCTTCTCTTCTTCCTCTCGGTAGTAAATGTTTTCTACTCTTAATTCATATTGTTTAATTGCTCTTTCAACTATGATTTTTAATTCTTCGATATCGAAAGGTTTTATCAAATAATCCAAAGCCCCTAATTTCATAGCCTCTACTGCTTCAGAAATACTTCCATAAGCAGATATCATAATAATCGGTAAATTTATATCAAACTCTCTTATTTTCTTTAACGTTTCTATTCCATTTAGACCAGGCATTTTAAGGTCCAATAATACTAAACTGTAATCTTCTTCTTCTAATCTCTTCAGGGCTTCTAAGCCATTAATAGCTTCCTTAACTATAAATCCCTCTGAAGAAAGCACCCGATTTAACATTCTTCTTATATTCTGTTCGTCATCGACCACTAGTATCTTCTGCAAAATTACTCCCTCCTTTTTGGGGTAGATAAATAATAAATTTTGTCCCTTCCCCTTCTTTAGATTCAACTTTTATTTCTCCTTGATGACCCTCTACCAGTTTGTATACTATGGAAAGGCCTAAACCAGAACCTTGCTCTGTAGTGGAAAAGAAGGGGTCAAATATCTGATTAAGATCTTTTTCGGAGATCCCAACTCCATTATCCTCTATGATTAATTTTAGGCCAGAACCTCCTTTGATAAGACACTTTTCCGTTTTAATTTTAATTTCTCCTTTCTCTGAGATAGCTTGAATGGCATTAATGATAATGTTCATTAAAATCTGTCTTATCTGGTCTTCGTCAGCCTGAATCTGAGAAATATCAGGGGAAAGTTCTAAATAAAATCTAATCTGCTTATTTTTAATTTCCTGTTTAAATAATTCAACCATCTTGTGGACTAAATTATTTATAGAAAAGTAGGTTAAGTTCAATTCTTTTACTTTAGCGTAATCCAAAACCTGAACGACCAATTTATTTAACCTATCTACTTCCTGGATAATAGTATTAAGGTCTTCTTTTCTTTCATCAGTCTTGGAAAATGAATTATAGACAAATTGAGCTAATCCCCGAATTGAACTCAAAGGATTTCTAATTTCATGGGCAATGCCGGCAGATAATTTACCTAATGCAGCCAATCTCTTATTACGAGCTATTTCTTCATTTAAATTTTTAATTTCAGTTACATCCCTTATTTCCGCTACCACGCCGGTGATTTCTCCTAATTCACCGGTTAAAAAGGAAGTGTTAACCTCCAGTATTTTTTTATTTAACCCTTTTTCTTCTAAAATTATTTCCTGATCGATATTTTTTCTCTCTAATAAACATTTCTTAAAAATACATTCTCCCTCAATATTTAAATTCAATACTTCCTGACAATCTTTATTTAACGCTTCCTCTCTCCTTTTGCCAAAAATCTCTTCACTCTTACGATTAAAGGTCTTAATGATACCCTTATTATCTACTGAAATTACCGCATTATCCATAGTCTCCAATAATTTTGAAGTATAGACTTTCATTTCATTCAGGGTCTTTTTTACTATATAGGTCTCCTGTAATTTAAAAATTACATATATCCCCAGCAACACCAGGGCCATTATGATACCGTAATTTAAAATGATTCTTCTCCTGGTCTGACTCAAGCGCAGATAATAACCCTCTAAATTTATCCCCACCACTAAATAACTATTTCGTATAGGTAATATCTTC
>JBGPSO010000072.1:0-7415 GCA_041490145.1 Atribacterota bacterium | reverse complement strand
TTTATTTTTTATAAATAAATATAGTTTTTTACTAAATATATTAATTATATATATATCATTTTTAATAATTTATGTCAATATTAAAATATGAAATATTTAAATTTATTGAGTTACCTTGTTAGAAATTGGATGTAATCCTTTATATCTAAATATTTATTTTGGATTTTCTTTATTAAACATAGGATATGTGAAAATAAGTAAACCCTAATAAACATTTAATATTATTAAGGCTAAATTATACAAACATAGAATAAATTTAAAAAACTAAATGCTTGTAGGCCCTTATCAGAATATTTTATTGCATCATAATCAAAAGTGTTATCTGTATAAAGTTTCACATCGAACTTATGGTTCTAAGATATTGTTTTTTTATGAGATTAAAAGCTCATATATCTTTCTATATTTTGTAAATAATTAACACTTTTACGCCTCGATATTCTACCATTGTATTGTATAAAATTGAATCACAAACTAAATATATTTATAATATTTTTATTTTTAGTTGATTTTATTCTCGATATGCAATAAAATATATTTATCAAAGTTTAAATTAACTTTAATTTTCGTAAGAAAGGTATGTAAATTATGAAATTAAAAGCAAAGGATATCGCCAAAAAATTGTCTATATCACCTTCTGCAGTTTCACTTGTACTAAATAACAAACCTGGTGTTAGCGAGGAAACACGCAGAAAGGTCTTAAAGGTAATCGAGCAAATGGGATATAATACTAATATACTCTCAAAATCTGCTCTTGCCCACAACCGCAACATACGTTTTATAATCTATAAAAAACATGGCCTTGTGGTATCTGACACACCATTTTTTTCTGCGTTGATGGAAGGAATCGATAGAGAAGCACGTAGCCTTGGTTACAACCTGATTGTAACATATATGGATGAAAACAAAGATAACTTAATGAAAATACTTCATATGATTAAGAGAACATCTCCCGACGGAATTATGCTATTAGCCACTGAAATGACTAAAGAAGATCTCAAGCCTTTCAAAAAGTTAAACATTCCATTGCTATTATTAGATAGTTATTTCGAAAATGAAAACCTTGATACTGTAATAATCAATAACATAGAAGGTGTTTATAAAGCCACATGCTATCTTGCTGAATTAGGACATATAGACATTGGCTATCTGCATAGCTCAGTGTGGATAAATAATTTTGATCAGAGAATGGCTGGATTTAAAAAAGCTATTAATGATAAGGGATTAAAGCTCAACAAAAATTTCATCTTCTGTCTTGAGTCAACTATAGATGGTTCCTACAAAAATATGTTAGAAATTCTGGAGAAAAAACCTAAATTGCCCACTGCCGTCTTTGCAGATAACGATATAATAGCCTTCGGTGCAATTAAAGCTATGAAGGAATTTGGAATTAAGATTCCACAAGATGTCTCAGTGGTTGGTTTTGACGACATGCCGCTTTGTAAGATGATTGATCCTCCATTAACCACTGTAATGGTCTATAAACAGAGGATGGGCATGATTGCATTAAAACGCCTTGTTGAAAGAGTAGATGAGGCACCTGCCGAAACAATAAAAATAGAGGTAAACACTACCCTCATTGAGAGGAAGAGCGTAATAAAACGCCCATAAATAATTTGAACGGAACAAGATCGAGTAGAGGTAGATAATTAATTTATCTACCGTCTCCTCACACCACCATACGTACCGTCAAGTATACGGCGGTTCACAAAGTACTACGAATATCACAATAACGATTTGTCAGGCTCATAAGACCAAGATTAGCCCAATAGGCATTTGGTAGTACGCTGTTTAAAGAGTCACCTGCAATATGCCAGTAAGCTTTCCGGGTATTAGCTAAACTAAAAGCTGACCAATTTGGAAACCCTAATTTAATAAGGTTACGATATTTAGTGCGTCTCTTCTTCCACTGTTTCCATAGACAAATTCGCAGTCTTCTTCTAATCCAACCCTCCAACATCTTTAGAATATAGGGAGTATCAAATAGAGAGAAGTATTGTGTCCAACCTCTTAAATAGAGATTTAGTCTTAAGGTTTGTTTTATTATATTTTGTCCATTGTTCCTTGAGGTTATTTCGCGAATTTTAATCTTAAATCTTTTAATGGCTTGAGGGGATATACGAATACGGATACGTTCGTGGTAATGGTATAAAGTAAAACCCAAGAATTTTCTTTTATTGGTTAGAAAAAGTTACCGAATTATTGAGCTAGTACAACGGTTTTTTGTAACACTTCATGAATATATATTTATCTTATTAAATCGCCACCAGCGGTTAAAAGAATTAGTCTTTTTCAATTTTTCTACTTCTTAATAATAATACGACAAAATTATTATAAAGTCCTTCTTTTTTGGGAAAAAGTTTTAAGTTATCGGTTTTTAGGAAAGAGATTGCTACGCTTTCTTCGAAAGCTCGCAATGACAAAGGAAAAGGCGGATTTAGTGAATTGCACCCCTACATTTATTATCTATTATATTTTTTATCTTCGAAACTGTTTCATTATCATCATATTCATCTAAATCTATCCATTCAATATTTTTTATTTTATGATTAAACCAGGTCATTTGTCTTTTGGCATAATGCCGGGTATCTATCTTTATTAGATCAATAGCCTCTTCTTCAGTGTATATGCCATTAAGATGTTTATTTATTTGTTTATAACCTAATCCCTGCATGGAATTTAGATTTTCATTATACCCTATTTCTCTTAATGCTTTTACTTCTTCAATAAAACCATCTTCAATCATCTTATCAACTCTTAAATTAATCCTTTGATATAAATTCTCTCTATCTCTTTTGAGTCCTATAATATGATATTTAAATTTTACATTTTTATTAAAAGCTTTTTTCTGCAAATAAGAGATGGTTTTACCGGTAGATTGATACACTTCCAGAGCTCTGATTATTCTTTTTAAATCATTTGAATTAATTTTTAAAGTAGAAATCGGATCTATTTTAACTAGTTTATTATATAAATACTCTTTACCGTAAATCTTTGATTCTTCTTCTAATATTTCTCTATAAATACTATCTTTATTAGGTCCTGAGAAGATTGGTTCAATTATTGAAGTAATATAAAGTCCAGAGCCACCAAGTAATATCGGTATTTTGCCTCTTTTAAAAACGTCTAATATTATATTAGTAGCTAATTTGCTGTATTGGATTACGTCAAAATTTTCTGCAGGATCAACAATATCTATCATATGATGTTTTATAGTGTTTAATATGCTTTTATCAGGTTTAGCAGTCCCAATATCCATATATTTATATATTTGCATAGAATCTGCAGACACTATTTCAATATTAGATATTTTTTGAGCTAATTTATAGGAAATATCTGTTTTGCCTACCCCGGTTGGACCTAATAATATTAATAAATTATTATCTTCTTTATTGCCAGTCATCTAACTAATTCTCCATATAAGGTCCAAGTATCTGATTTAAGAATTTTCACCTCAACTAATTGTCCAACCAATTCTTGTTCACTAATAAAGACAACGGTTTTATTAGTTCTGGTTCTACCTGAAAGTTGATTGGGGATATTTTTTATTGACTTTTTATCCACTAAAACTCCTAATATCTCCCCTTCTAATTTTTTATTAATTTTGGTGGAGATTTCCTTTTGTAAATTAATAAGTCTCCGTAATCTTTCTTTTTTAACTTGTAAAGGAACCTGATTAGGCATTAGAGAAGCAATGGTATTTTTTCTGTTGGAATAAATAAAAGTATAGGCATCATCAAATTTTATTTCTTCAAAAGTATTTAAAGTCTGTTGAAAATCTTCCTCTGTTTCTCCTGGAAACCCTACCATTACATCAGTAGTAATACTTATATTATTTATATTACTTCTAATTTCTTTAATAATACTTTTATATTGATTAACATTATATTCCCTATTCATAATTTTGAGAATTTTATTCGAACCTGACTGAATAGGTAAATGTATGTGTTCGCAAACTTTATCACTATTCTTTATCACTTTTATTAAATCAAAATTTAAATCTTTGGGATGAGAGGTCATAAATCTTATTCTTTCTATGCCATTAGTATTATTTAGTAGTGTTAATAATTTGGAAAATGTCACAGATTCAGGTAGATTTTTTCCATATGAATTTACATTTTGCCCTAATAAAAATATTTCTTTATAATTTTCTTGAGCTAAATTCTTTGCTTCAGTTAATATTTCAGAAACTCCCCTACTCTGCTCCGCTCCCCTGGTATAAGGAACAACGCAATAAGAACAATAATTATTGCAACCTCTCATTATTTGGATCCAAGCAGATATTTTGCTTTCTCTTATAACTGGGATATGCTTCAATATAAATTTAGTTGAATTTTCACAAAAAATATTTTTTTTATTTCCATATTTTGTGATATTAATAATTTTTTTTAAATTATTTATTTGAGAAGGACTAAATATCAAATCGACATAAGGTGCTCTTTTAAATATATTTTCCTTTTCTTTTTGAGCCATACACCCGCAGATGCCTAATATTACACTTGGATTATTTTCTTTTATTTTTTTAATCTTACTAATAAGACTGTATATTTTTTGTTCAACATTTTCTCTCACACAACAAGTATTTAATAAAATTAAATCAGATTTGAAAATATCTCTTGTTCTTGAATAACCTAATTGTTCTAACTGACCAATAATATATTCTGAATCATTAACGTTCATTTGGCAGCCGAAAGTCTTGGCGTAAACTTTAAGCGAATTAGTTTTGTAACTCTTTAGTTTCTTAGCCATTTTGATTTTTGAATCTCCTCAAAAAATATAAGATCAAAGGGAGCAAAAAATTCAAAAGAAAAAATATCTTTTTGGGCGCTCCCTCTCAATCCCTCTAACTTCTTGCATTGCTCGGTAAGTTTTTTGATTTTTTAAACAATATATTTAATCTTTATTCCAAAAATCCTCTGCTTCTTTTTCCATCTTTGCGAGCCTGGTATAATAATCAGGAAATTCATTAAGATGAGCTAAGGCAATTTTCCCGGTGGTCAAGGGGTCATCATTCGTAACATTTGTTGCTGGATCACGCAAACCATGTTCTAATTCTACATCCATTCCCATTCTAAACTGTTCTAGATCAAACTTATCCCAGGTTATCCCTAACTTTTTGCCAATTTTTTCTGCTTCGCTTACATTAAAGTGTTTTTTAGCTCCCATTTTTTCACCTCCTTCTTTATATTTTACTCGAACTAATTAATTATATTTATTATTTTAACAAACTTCCCAGAATGTAGTAAGGAATAAATTTACCCAAATAATATCGTAAATATGACAGTTTACTTATAAATAATATATTAAAACCAAGTTTTATAAAGAATTCTTTTGCGGATTCCGACATTACGCCGAAATGAATTCCTGATACATTTTTTTCTTTTAAAAATTTTAAATAATATTCGATTAATTGTTTTCCGATATTTTGCCTTCTAAAAGCTTTATCAATATTAATATGTAGTGTGGCAGGGTATTGTTTTGAAAAATCCGGTCGAACAAATTCACCCTTTAATAAGCTCAGTAATATACGTAATAAAAATCTCCGGGTGTTTCTTTTAAAAATAATACTTCTACCCAATCCCTTAATAATTAAATTTGGAATGATTTTTGCCATGAAAATTTTACGCATTACTTTAACATCCGTTGTTCCAATAATGTATCCGATAATTTTACCACCTTCAACAGCAACAAAACAGGAATCTGGCTCATAATCTGTAAAATATAGAGTTAAAGCATCAGCCAATATTTCATCATCATCAAAAAAAACTTTTCTCGGTTCTTCTAGGAAAGCCGTATCACAACTTATTCTCCGAATATCTTCTCTATCACAATTATTAAATTTTCTAATAAAAATATTATTATTTAGCATATATACGCTTAAAATTTAAATCTTTTAAAAAAATATTTCTTGGTGATCTTAATAGTTATAAAATTAGTGAACGTTTTTCGTCCTTTTATAATACCGTGAGCTAAAACTTTTAAACTTTTCTGTAAAAGAATAATATCTGCTGCCTCCTTGGCAATGTCTGTTGCGGTGTCAACGGATATGAAATAGAATAAATATTTAAGGAGATAACTTTTAAAAAATTACCTCCTTAAATATAAAGTGTACTTTATTTATTTTGCATATTCTACTGAACGAGTTTCTCTAATAACTATTACTTTAATTTGACCAGGATAATCAATATTTTTTTCTACTTTTTTTGAAATATCTCGTGACATTTTTTTTGCTACATAATCATCTATTTCTTCTGGATTAACAATTATCCTTATTTCTCTACCTGCCTGTATAGCAAATGCTTTTTCGACTCCTTCAAAAGAATTAGCAATTTCTTCTAATTTTTCAAGCCTTTTTATATAAGTTTCCAACATTTCACGTCGGGCTCCAGGTCGAGAAGCAGATATTGCATCAGCAGATTGGACTAATACAGCTTCAATAGTTTTAGGTTCAACATCTCCATGGTGAGCGGCAATAGCATTGATTACTTCAAGGCTTTCCCCATTTTTTTTAGCTATTTCAGAACCGATTATAGCGTGAGGACCTTCTATTTCATGATCAAGCGCTTTTCCAATATCATGAAGTAAGCCAGCTCTTTTGGCTAATTGCGAGTTTACGCCTAACTCTGCGGCCATAATTTCAGAAAGATACGCAACTTCTTTTGAATGTTGTAAAACATTTTGTCCATAACTGGTACGATATTTTAACTTTCCTAACAGATTAGTTAATTTTGGAGTGATATTTTTAATATTTGTATCAAAGACTACTTGTTCGCCTTCTTCCTGGATTTTATTGTTAACAATTATTTTAGATTTTTCTATTATCTCTTCAATTCTTGCTGGTTGTATACGACCATCAACAATCAATTTTTCTAAAGCTATACGAGCAATTTCCCTTCGTATAGGATCAAATCCAGAAATAATCACTGCATCTGGGGTATCATCTACAATTAAATCAACTCCAGTTAGCATCTCAAAAGTTCTAATGTTTCTACCTTCTCTTCCAATGATTCTTCCTTTCATGTCTTCATTAGGTAAAGGTACAAAAGATGTGGTTGTCTCTATAGCATGATCAGCAGAATACCTTTGAATTGCTAATGATATTATATTTCTTGATTTTTTATCAGCTTCTATTTTTGCTTGATCTTCAATCTCTTTTATCATCTTACCGGTTTCATGAGTAAGCTCTTTTTCTAAATTTTTTAAAAGCTCTCTTTTCGCTTCATCAACACTCATTTTTGAAATCTTTATTAATTCGTTTTTCTGTTCTTGGTATAAATTTTTAATTTTTTGTAGATTATTTTCTAATTCTTGTTCTTTACAATTTAGAGATCTTTCTTTTTTTTCGAGTGTTTCTATTTTTTGAACTAAGCTATTGCTTTTTTTAATTAAATTATTTTCAAGTCCTTGCACTTCATTTC
>JBGPSO010000071.1:0-7464 GCA_041490145.1 Atribacterota bacterium | reverse complement strand
GAAGCTTTAAAACACAATTTATCAGAGGAAGAGGTTTTAGAAGCATTAAAGTTAGGTTCTTTTGCCTATAAAAGGCAGGGGAAATGGGAAGAAGCAGAAAAAATGTGGAAAGAGATAACAGAAAGAAGCTATGGGTTTGTCTATTATCCTTATGAAGAATTGGCCAAATATTATGAACATTACTTGAGAGATTATCAAAAAGCAGAGCTGGTGGTAGAAGAAGCTTTGAGTATAGTAGAAAATATGTTTCTGAGAGAAAAATTGCAATATCGCTTAAATCGAATAAAAGGTAAAAAAAGGTAAAAAAAGAAAAAAAGGTGCCTGGCACCTTTTTTTACCTTTTATAAAGGAGTAAGAGATGGAGAAAAAAAATTATACTGTAAAAGATTGGCCTGATGAGGAAAGACCAAGAGAGAGATTGCTTAAGTATGGAGTAGAATATTTGACAGATGCTGAATTATTGGGAATAATATTATTTAATGGCTATCAAGGAAAAACTTCGGTGGATATTGCTAAAGAGCTATTAATAGAAAATGGGAAAAGTTTAAGAAAATTAGATTCTTTAAGTTATACGGAGATGAGTTCTGTTAAGGGGATAGGTTTAGCTAAATTTGCTCAGATAAAGGCAGCTTTAGAGATGGGAAAAAGGCTCTTAAGGGAGACCAGTTCATCTAAAAAGAAAATCCATAATGCTGTTGATTTGGTAGATTATTATGGACCAAATATGAGAGATTTAAAAAAGGAAATATTCAAGATAATATTGTTAGATGTAAAAAATAAGATTATCGGGGATATTGATGTTTCGGTAGGAAGTTTGACAGAAAGTATTGTCCATCCCCGCGAAGTGTTAAAAGAGATAGTTAGGGCATCTGCTGCTTCGGTTATATTTCTACATAATCATCCCAGTGGAGAATCAAATCCCAGTAAGAATGATATGGATATTACTGAGCGCTTGGTGGAGGCCTGCAATATAATTGGAGTTAAAGTATTAGATCATATAATTTTGGGAGAAGATAATTTTACTAGCTTTGCCCAAGAGGGCTTATTGCAGAAAACAAGGAGCAATGATGAATGAAAAGTAATTTGTTAGTAAAGTGTTGTCCTTATTGTGGCAATAAATTGATTAAGAAAATGTTAGAAGGAAGGAAAAGATTATTTTGCCCAAAATGTGGCAAAATATATTATGAAAATCCTATTCCCGTGGTAGCAGTAATAGCGAGAGATAACCAAGGCAGAATATTATTGATAAAAAGGAAGGTAGAACCCTGTAAGGGTGAATGGGCATTACCCAGTGGGTTTATGGAAATAGAAGAGACTCCAGTTCAAGCGGTTTTAAGGGAATTAGTTGAGGAGACGGGATTAGAAGGAAGATTAAAAAAATTAATAGGAGTCTATTCTAATAAGAGTAAGGTTCATGGTTATATAGTTACTATAATCTATGAAGCAGAGATAATAGGAGGTAACCTTTGTGCTGGTGATGACGCAGAGGAGGCAAAATTTTTTAACTTTAGCCAGCTTCCTTCTCTGGCATTCCAATCCCATCATGAAGCGTTAAAGGAAGTTTTAAATAATTAATTAAATAGGGACACATCCCATTTTTAAAAAAATGGGATGTGTCCCTATTTAATTTAAAAGAGGAGGTGAAAATAATAATGAAAGAAGTGAACTTTTACAAAATAAAGGACTTAAAACCTAAAGAAGTGATAAACGGTTCAACTATAAAGACAGTAGCAAATGAACATACCATGTTTACCTATTTTGAATTTGGCCCCAATCCGGTGATGCCAAAACATAAACATCCCCACGAACAAATTTCTTTAGTTCTGCAAGGTTCAGTTAAAATGACTGTTGGAGAGCAAGCAAAAACTCTAAAAGTAATGGAAGGAGTAGTAATCCCTCCTAATATTGAGCACGAAGCGATAGCCTTAGAGCCAGATACTAAAGTATTGGATATTTGGTATCCCTTAAGAAAAGACTATCTTTAAAAAATGAAATTAAAACAAAAAAGAAGGAGATACTAAGATTTGAAGATATTAGCATTAGATTTTGATGGAGTAATTGTAGATAGTGTTTTGGATTCGCTTTTTGTTGGCCACAATACTTACTTAAGACTTTATGGTCGGGAAGTGAAGAAAAATTTCGGTGGAGAACTTTTTACTTTTGAAAATTGGGAGAAAATTAAAAGAAATTACCAAAAAGAAATAAAATATTACCGGACCTTGCGACCTTATATTCGTGGAGCTACTGATTATGGTTTAATTCAAAAATTGATGGAAGAAAAAAAAGTTATCGAAAGCCAGGAAGAGTTTGACAAATATAGAAACTCGGTCGATTTTGATTTTGAAGATTACGAAAAAGAATTTTATAAAGAACGAGAAAGACTACAAAATATAGATTATAGAGCTTGGTTCAATTTGGAACCACCATATCCCAAGATAATACAGGGGATGAAGAAATTATTAGAGGAGGAAATTAAAATTGTGATTGCTACCTCTAATAGAAGAAAAGCAATTATGAAATCTTTTACTCCTGAATATTTTGGTATTACTATTGACCCAAAAGATATTTTAGATAAGAGATTCGGAGAAGATAAATCTGAGCAGATGAGACATATTGTAAAATTCTATAAAGTTAATTTTGAAGATATATATTTTGTAGACGATCAAGTAAGTCATTTATTTCAAACTAGACCCTTAGGAATAAAAGTAATTTTGGCTGGGTGGAGCTATGCTACTGAAGCTCAAAAAGAGGAGGCCCGGAAACAAGATATTCTTGTTATAGAGAGAGAAGAAGATTTTTATATTATTATTAAAAATGCTCTGATGAAATAAGTTATTAGGTAAGAAAAACTTAAAAAACGAAAAGGAGAAAAAATGAAAATAGCTGATTATAAAGAAATAAAAGCTGAACCAGTAGATTTTGAAGAGACAAAAGGTGTGAAAGTGAGATGGCTAATTTCAGATAAAGATAAGGCCCCAAACTTTGCGATGAGAATGTTTGAAGTTGCTCCAGAAGGTTATAGCCCTTTACATACACATAAATGGGAACATGAAGTATTTATTTTAGAAGGGGAAGGGGTAGCGACTGATGGGAAAAAAGAATGCAAGATTAAAAAAGGAACAGTAGTATATGTCCCCCCTGAAGAGAAACATCAGTTTAAAAACACCGGTTCTGATACTCTAAGGTTTCTATGTTTGATTCCTATAAAGAAATAAAATTAGCGTATAGCGTACAGTGTTTAGCGTATAGAAAAGATTAATCCAAAGAAGTAGGGGTGTATTGTTTTTGTGTAGGGGGCGGGGATTTATCCGCCCCGGATTTTGTTGAATATATTAGTATTTATTCAACAATAGTAAACTCTATTATTGCTTCAGTAGTCTTTTGAGAAAAGACATCTTTTAAGACCAGGCGAAATTTCCAATTACCAACCGGAAAGGGGTCGGTTTGAGTAATAGTAGTATAAAGAAAAAGGTCGTTATTTTTAGAATGGGAAGTTTTATGGAATTCCCCAAAATCGGCCTGTCCCCATAATACATTATTGTCTTGATCTAAGATATAGAGGTCTTCTTTGAGGTATATTTCATAAAGATTATTTTGACTTTCTTTAATGGTAAAATTTTTTGCCTCTCCATATATAAAAATGGTTTCTCCTACAGCAAAGGCGGCGTTTTCTCTTTGATTATACAGACCGAAACCACCTGCTTCTTCATTAGTAAATAATACATTAACAAATTCTAAATTGGACTTACTTCTAACTAAGATAAGGACTTCTTCCAATTCCACCACTGCTTCATTATATTTCTCTTCATCAATGAATTTTAAAGCTTGATTAATATGATCTTTTTCTTCAATTGCAAAAGAAGATAGGATTAGACTGCTTAAGATAATGATTAATACTGTACTTATAAAGACGAATTTCTTAGTTAAATTCATATTTTTCACTCCTTTTTATTTTGAATTTTTATTAATTAAATAGTTTGAATAATTTTTTTTATTATAATACTTTACAACCTTAAATTCAAATCTAATTTAAAAATTATAGGGTATTTCAAATTTAATTTTGTTAGAATAAGAAAAATGAAATAGAAAATATTGGAGGGGAAAATAATGGAATGTAACATTGAAAAAAATAAAAGAAATTGTATCTGTACTTATGAGTCTTGTAGTAGAAAAGGAAAGTGCTGCGAATGTATTAGCTATCACTGGAGGATGGGTGAACTTCCTGGATGCCTATTCCCTCCGGAGGTAGAGAGAACTTACGACCGTTCGATTGATAAATTTATTGAAACATATAAATAAATTCGTATCTCGTATATCGTGAAGAAGAAAATAGCGGATAGCGTTTAGTGTAGAGCGTATAGTAATATTTGGTTAGTTGGTTAATTGGTTACCTGGTTAGTTAGTTGATGAATTAATATCAAACCAACTAATTAACTAAATTGAATAAAAACCTATAATTAATAACTGAAAACTTGTATTTAAAACTAACGACTATTCACTAGCGACTAAATTAAACTGGTAAACCGGCTAACTGGCGAACTAGGTAACTATTATAGATTTTCACGGCATTCTAATTTTATTTAAAGGCCAGAAAACAACCCAGGCTTTACCTACTACATTTTTTCGAGGGACAAAGCCCCAATATCGGCTGTCACTACTGTTAGATCTATTATCTCCTAAAACAAAGAAAGAATCATCAGGGACTAAAATGGCAGATACATCTTCATACGATTTATATTCTATATAATTCTCTTCCAATTTATTATCATTAAGATAAATTTCTCCCTTGATTATTTCAATTTTATCGCCAGGAATTCCAATTATTCTTTTAATATAGTTACGTTTTATTTCTAAAGGAGGCTTAAAAATTATTATTTCACTTCTTTTAGGTGTTTCAAAACGATAACTAATTTTATCAGCAATAAGTCTTTCATTATTATATAAAGTAGGTTCCATAGAGGCGCCTCTTACTACCGTAACCTGACCGATAAAAGTAATAATTATAAAGGCAATAACTCCTGCACTAATTACTGTTTCCAGCAGTTCTCGAATCATAGATTTTTTCCCTTTTTTAACATCTTTTTTTAAATATTTTTCATTTTTATTAGCTTTTTTCATTTTTACTTTTACTCCTTCAACTTACAAAGGTGAAATACAGATATTGCTTTAAAAAATTGCTATAAATATTTTTACTATTCAGTTATTAATCTCTAAAGAATATTTTAATTAACAAAAGATATTATAGCACATTTTAAAACTTTATAAAAAATATTTATATTGGTTTACTAAAAGATGTTATTATAGTTATAATTATAAAAAATTTAAGCAGGCTGGCTCTGATAATAATTAAGATAATAATATAAAAATTGTTGGAACATAAAAAAGGAGAGAATAAAAATTAAAACTATTATCTTTGATTTAGATGATACTTTAGTTAAAACTTCTAAATTATATGACCAGGCGAGAGAAGAATTTTCTTTGCAAATGGGAAAATTAGGGTTTAAAGAGGAAGAAGCGCTTATAAAGCTTGATGAAATTGACATTAAGAATATTAACCAATATGGTTTTATAAAGGAGAGGTATCCTTATAGTTTAGGTAAAACCTATGAATATTTTTCCCAAAAAAAAGGAAAAGAGATTAATCCTGATTTAAAAGAGAAGATTGAAGATCTAGGCTGGCAGGTTTTTAAAAAAATCCCGGAATTAGTTGATGGTGTTTATCAAGTATTAGATATTTTGAGCCAGAAGTATTTTTTAATTCTAGCGACTTTAGGTGATCCTCAAGTTCAAGAAAAAAAAGTGCAATTAACTGGTTTAAAAAAATATTTTTCGGTGATTTATGTCTTGAAATATAAAAATGTAGAGGAGTATCTAAATATTTTAAAAGAACAAAAATTAGACAAAAAAGATACCTGGATAATAGGAAATAGTGTTCGTTCAGATTTGAATCCTGGTTTAAAGGTGGGTTTAAATTGTA
The DNA here is from genome assembly GCA_041490145.1 of Atribacterota bacterium. Classification (GTDB taxonomy): domain Bacteria; phylum Atribacterota; class Phoenicimicrobiia; order Phoenicimicrobiales; family Phoenicimicrobiaceae; genus Infernicultor. Next base: position 1,487 of record JBGPSO010000071.1, on the reverse strand, counting down.
TTTTAATCCCCACCTTAACCTGGAAATTTGAGGAAGAGCAGCCTCTATCAGAAAAATATTTAAAGATAGATTCCTTAAAAGAATTATTAAATTATCTTTAGAATAGAGAGAATATTAATTGATTAAAGAACTAAAATATCCGAAATATTTAAATCTGACTGAAGAAGAGCTATACAAAAGAGTTGAAAAAGCTTATAAATTGCTTTCTTTTTGTAAGGTTTGTCCTCATCAATGTAAGGTGAACCGTTTGGTAGGACAACAAGGATTTTGTCGTTCAGGTAAAGAAGTGATAATCTCCAGTTATAACGCCCATTTTGGAGAAGAGCCGCCTTTGGTGGGGAGCTCTGGTTCAGGTACTATATTTTTTACTAATTGTAATTTGAGATGTGTTTATTGTCAAAACTATCCTATAAGTCAGTTAGGAAATGGCAATAAAGTTACTCTATTAGAATTAGCTAAAATTATGCTTGAGTTACAAAAAAGAAGATGTCATAATATTAACCTGGTTACACCAACTCATTTTGTACCTCAAATATTAAAAGGTCTTCAGTTAGCTATTAAAATGGGTTTACGTATCCCTATAGTCTATAACACCAGTGGTTATGAATCAGTAGGAACTTTAAAATTGCTCGATGGTGTTGTGGATATATATCTACCTGATGCTAGATATGCTGATAATAAGATTGCCAAAAAATATTCAGCTGCTCCTAATTATTTTGAGGTAATGAAGAAAGCTTTGAAAGAAATGTACCGACAGGTTGGGGAGCTTATAATAAATAAATCTGGAGTAGCTCATTCAGGATTAATTGTTCGGCATTTAGTTTTACCCGGAGGTTTAAGCGGAACCAGAAAGATTATGCGTTTTATTGCTCGAGAGATTTCTCCACATACTTATATCAGCTTAATGGCTCAATATTTTCCAGCTTATCAAGCTGGGCAATTTCCTTCTCTATCCAGGAAGATAAATAGAGAAGAATATCGGGAAGCGTTGCAGGCTTTTAAGGAAGAGGGATTAGAAGATGGATGGTTCCAGAAAGATATATAAAAATTATTCAAAGGAAAGAGAACAACTAAGTATGAAAGGTGCCCCAGCAGAAATTTATTTATTAGGAATAGTAATTATTTGGGGGGCTACTTTTGCCATAGTAAAAGGTATCCTTGACCAGATTATGCCTCTTACCTTTTTAGCTTACCGCTTCTTTTGGGCAGCTTTTATTTTAGGCCTAATATTTTGGAAAAGGCTAAAAAATATTGACAAGATAATTCTCGGGAAAGGATTCTTAATCGGAATTTTTCTCTTTCTGGGCTTTACTTTTCAAACCGTAGGTTTAAAGTATACTACTGCTACTAAAGCTGGATTTATTACTGGATTGTCTGTGGTTTTAGTTCCTATTATTTCTCATTTTTTTATAAGAGAAAAAATTTCCAAAAACTCTATTATAGGAGTAATTTTGGCGGTTATTGGATTATGGTTTCTTAATTATAAT
>JBGPSO010000070.1:0-7489 GCA_041490145.1 Atribacterota bacterium | reverse complement strand
TTCGCGATTCTTCTTGTACGAGGTCTATAAGTCTCCAGAAGGATTTCAGAGCCACCAAAAAACTGAACACTATCTGAAATGGAAAGAGACTGTAGCAGATTGGATGGCTCAACCCCGTCAGGGCGTAAAGCATTACAGTCTCTTTCCAGCCGACCCAGATTGGTAGTAAAATAAGAAGAGGAGGAAACGCTGATGAACTTTGAGTTCGCTATTGCTAATCTAATCATTTTTGGCTCTGGTCGATTTAGAGAGATAGGTGATATTGCCCAATCTTTCGGTAAGCGAGCCTTGGTTGTAACAGGTAAAAGAGCTTTGAGCGAGGCAGGGATCGTCGATAAGCTCAAACAAAATCTAGAAGCAAAGAAAGTGGAATTTCTTCAATTCATTGTTCCTGGCGAACCTGACTTAAATCTCATTGAACAAAAGATGGTCAAATTAGCTAATACTGATTGCGATTTAGTAATTGGTCTTGGCGGCGGAAGTGTGATCGACACCGCCAAAGCCATCGGAGTGCTCCTAACTAATGGTGGAAATTTATTAGATTATATGGAAGTGATAGGAAAGGGGCAGCCCCTGACTAAACCAGCAGTTCCGCTGATTGCTATTCCTACCACTGCTGGCACAGGCTCCGAAACCACTCGTAACGCAGTGATAAAAGATCCTAATACTGGAGTAAAGGCAAGTCTCCGGAGCCAATACCTTTTGCCCCGAGTGGCTTTAGTCGATCCCGAATTAACCTACTCTCTTCCACCGGAGATCACGGCGAGCACTGGCTTGGACGCTCTTACTCAACTCATTGAGCCCTATATCTCTAAGCGAGCCCAGCCTTTCACCGGTGCCTTGATTCAAGATGGGATTCAGCGAGTGGCAAGATCTTTGATTAAGGCCTATGAGCAGGGAGATTCAATCGCCCGGGAAGATATGGCTTTGGCCAGTCTGGAGAGCGGGATTGCCTTGGCTAATTCCGGTCTTGGAGCAGTTCATGGATTTTCCGGCTCATTGGGTGGAAAATATTCTATTCCCCATGGCATTGCCTGTGCCTGTCTCTTGCCTCACGTGATGGAAGCAAATATTCGCTCTCTTCAAACCAAAGAGCCAACTAACCCAATTTTGGACCGATATGCCGAAATAGGAGAATGGCTTATCGGAAAACGACTCGAGACTGAACAGGATACGAGAGATGCCGGTATTAAATTCGTTCGTGAACTATGCCTCCGGTTAAAGGTACCATCTCTCAGAGACTTCGGCCTAAAATTAGAAGACCTTCCCGAGATCGCAAATCAATCAGCAAAATCTAGCAGCATGCGTGCCAATCCCGTATCCTTCAGCCAGGATGAACTTGTAGGGATCCTTACCTCGGCATTGGATTAATTTCCATTTCGAGAAGTAGAAAGTAGAGAAAGTAGAGAAAGTAGGGACAGACACCTATTTATTTGATATAATAAAATAGACAAAAAAATATTTCTTCTGGAAAACATGAATTCCAACAACGGTTGTACTAGTTCAATGATTCGGTAACTTTTAGCGGAAAACCTATAGGACCTGAGGAGATTTTAATCCAGATGGTTGAGACTTTAGGTATTACTATAGATAGACGCCCTAAAGGGAGACCTCGTAAAATAGGAAGCTAAACCATAGAAAAAATAGGATGTGTCCCCTCTAAAATATGAAATTCCGAACCCCGCCTTAGGGAGGTGAATATATGGGACAAACAAAACCTGATTTAAAAAAATACCCAATAAAGAAGTATCCAACCATAGGCGTATGCGGTCTTGATTGTGGTTTATGCCCAAGATACTACACCATAGGGTCATCGAGATGTCCCGGATGTGCTGGTCCTGATTTCTTCACTAAACACCCATCTTGTTCTTTTATAACTTGTTGCGTCAAGAAAAAGAATCTTGAAGTCTGTGCCGAGTGTTCAGAATTTCCGTGTTCTAAATTCAAGGGTAATGAAGAATATCAGCAATTGAAAGAATCTTCTTCTTACCCCTCATACAAAAAAGTTATGCCAAATTTGAATTTCATAAAAGAACATGGAATTAGAAAATTCATAGAACAGCAGAAAAAGAAAATTAAATTACTTGAAACAATGATGGAGAATTTTGATGATGGTAGATCAAGAAGTTTTTTCTGCAAAGAAGTAGCCTTACTTGATTTAACAAGTTTAGAAAGTGCATTAGATGAAGCAACCCAGAAAATCAAAATAGACAATATCAAACCGGATGATATTAAAACCAAAGCCAAAATTCTTAAGAGTATCCTCGTCGAACGTCGTATATGCGCGGAAGGTTAGACGCTATTCTGCAATTGGAGATTTCATGAAAAATATTAAGTACATAGTTTATGACTATGGTGGAGTAATAAGTAAAAAGCAAAATATGGAACTTGTCAATAAAATGTGTAAAATATTAAATATTACAGCACAACAATTTTTTTCATTTTATTCAAAAGAAAGAAAAGATTATGATTCAGCTCTAATTGATGCAAAAACATATTGGACCAAAACTATTAAATTAATGGATGGACAAATCGAATTAAAGGATATTGATAAATTGATTGAATTTGATATAAAGAGCTGGTTAGATATTAATAAAGAAACTATAGAATATATTAAATCTATTAAAGACAAAATAAAATTGGCTTTATTATCAAATATGACATTTGACACTCTTGAAGAAATAAAGAACTTATATTGGATTCACTACTTTGACACAAAAATATTTTCTTGTGAAGAAAAAGTCTCCAAGCCAGATTATAAAATATATAATATTTGCATAAAAAAAGTGAATGTAGAACCTCAACACATTTTATTCATTGATGACTCTAAAGTAAATCTTAATGCTGCTCAAAAAATGGGAATGAACATTTTAGAATTCACAGATTGTGAGAATATGAAGAACATAATAGAGAATGAATACGTTTTTAAATAAATGATTGCAGAACGGCGTCTAACAAGTTGTTTAAGCTGCGGGCTTCGCCCTTGGCCTGCGGAAAACCTAAAGAAGCAGAGGAGTTTCTTAATAGGATGTGCTGTACTAGCTCAATAATTCGGTAACTTTTAGTGGGAAACCTATAGGGCATTAGGAGTTTCTTAAACGGATGGATGAAACTTTAGATGTTATTATAGATAGACGTCCTAAAGGAAGACCTGGTAAAATGGAAAGCTATGCCATAGAAAAATAGTATATGCACTTATTTTCAATATTTTGATTATAATGTGAAAGTATGATATTATGACAATGTGAAAGGAGGTAATAATTATGAGTTTAACTAAAATAAATCCCAGAGGACAAATTACCATACCAACAAAGTTTAGAAGTGCCTTGCACTGTAAACCCGGAGATTATGTGGAAGTTAAAATGGAAGGAAACATACTGAAAGTAATTCCCAAAGAACTGATCGATAAAAGCCAGATGTGGTTTTGGACTAAGGAACATCAAAAAGCCGAAGAAGAAGCAGAGTTAGAACTTCAACAAGGAAAAGGCAAAGAAGTTAAAAATGTTAAGGAATTAATAGATGAACTCAATAAATAAATTTGTCTGGTTACCGAGGTTTAGGCGGGACTATAAAAAATTATCTCTTCAATTTCAAAATAGAATTAATCAAGCCCTCTTAAAAATGGAAAGAGATTTAAAACGTCCTTCTTTGGAGACAAAAAAACTCAAAGGAACAAATTCTATTTGGGAGGCGAGAGCTTCTAAAAGTTTAAGAATTACTTTTAACTTAAAAGGGAAATTAATTATTCTTAGAACTGTGGGGGAACATAAAATATTAAATCGACCTTAGTAAATATTTTGTCATACAACCCTTTATGTAAACGACAAGTAAAAATGCACCTTGTACGGAAAAAAATTCTTCACCCTCAAAGTCAAGCAAAATTCCAGGGTAAAAGCCAAACTTTTTTCATTTCCTCCTTTCTTTTATATTTTTAGCTCTGCCTGTGCGTTGCACGCAGACAGGTCAGGCAGGCACGCAGACAGGCCGAAAGCTTGGTCCATTAATCTTAACTATATTAGAATAAATAGGGACACATCCCATTTCTTTCTGAACCTAAGGACAAGAAGTCAAAAGACCAAGTGATGTATGAGGCTCACCTACAGCATGGCTATACCTTAAAAGATATAACAGAATATATTGGCGTGCAGTATACTACCGTGAGCAGAGCAATTAAAAAAATTGAGGGGGAAGATGAAAAGTGAAATTACAAGGCCTAACCCCATAATTCATTTGAGAAACATGTTGTAATGTGAAGCAATGTTAAGTTGACTTTTTTGTTGGAAGGTGATAATATCAAGCACAGAAATTGTTAAATACCACCGCACATAAAAATAAAAGCGGAGCTTATTAACAATATGAGGAAGTTAATAATGAACAGACAAAAGTATGAAGAGATAAAAAAAATATTTAAAAACAATAAAGGTTTTACCCGAACCAAGGATATTATAGATGCAGGAATTCACACTTCATATTTATATCAACTGACCGATGATGATGTTGTTCGTAAAATAAAACCTGGTTTATATTTTTGGAATGATTATAAGATTGATGTACAAAAAGAATTAGTAGAAGTCGCCAAGATTGTTCCAAAAGGTGTTATATGTTTGCTTTCCGCTTTATCCTATTATGAAGTAATTACATATAATCCTTGGGAATATTACATTGCTATTCATCGGGATGATTTTAAACCATCTATCCCCGATTATCCTCCCATTAAAGTGTTCTATTTTGCAGAAAAACAGTACAAGACAGGGATTAAGGAAATTAGTATTCAGGGAAATATTATTAAAATATATGACCTGGAAAAAACAATTTGTGATTGCATTAGATATAGAAATAAAATCGGAATCGATATAGTTAAGGAAGCTCTTAATGAATATGTAAAAAAGAAAGAAAAAAATATTAATAAACTTATAGATTACGCTAAAATTACAGGTGTTTATTCAATTACCAAAAAGTATTTTGAGGTTTTACAATGACAAAAGAGCTAAAAAATATAGAGGCCTCTATAAAGAGAAGACTATACAATGTCGCCAAAAAAGAAAGGTTAAATTTTGATTTTATTTTGCTGTTATTTATGCAAGAGAGATTGTTATATAGACTGTCTATATCCAAATATAATCGGAAATTTATTTTAAAAGGAGGGCTTTTAATTTTATCTGCAACTAATTTTAAAACCAGGCCAACAAGAGATATAGATTTTTTAGCCCAGAACATAAATAATGATATTGAAAATGTTAAAAAAATCTTTCAGGAGATATGTAAAATTGAAGTTAGTGATGGGGTTATTTTTGATTTAGAGTCTATGACAGTAAAAAATATTATTGAAACTGATGATTATGAGGGAATAAGGATTAAATTTAATTCATATTTAGGTAATTCAAGAAAATTACTTCAATTAGATATTGGTTTTGGTGATGTTATTGTACCCAATTCAATAGTGCTAGATTATCCAGTATTATTGGATTTTGATGTTCCTAAAATAAATGTGTATTCATTCTAATCTGTAATTGCTGAAAAATTTGAAGCTATGCTTAGGATATCTCTTACAAACAGCAGAATGAAAGATTTTTACGATATCTATCTATTGTCTGATATCAAATCTTTTAATGGGAAAGTATTACAAAAAGCAATTTTATCAACTTTACAGAGAAGAGAAACCCCCTTAGAAAAAAAGCTTGTACTTTTTACCGAGGAGTTTGCAAGGGATGATGGTAGAATAAAGATGTGGAATGGTTATATTAAGAAGATTGGTAAGGAATTGATAGATTTTGAAATTGTAATGGATAGATTAAGAATATTTTTACTTCCAATATATAAAAAGATTTTAAAGAAGGAAGAGTTTTTCAAGAAGTGGGATAATAATGAAAGAAGATGGATCTGAAACAATAGAGGGTCAGGTCCTGTAATATAACAAAGGAGATGCTATATTGGCCACCTGACCAGACCATTACGGATAGAATTTGCAAGAAGCAGTTTATCACCTCAACCTCTAAAGAGGAAATGCCAAGCAGGTAATCTTCCTCTATTTTGGTCAAAGAGAAATCAGAGCTGGTTATCCCGGTAAAGCTGTACCGAGCAGGGAAGGTGGTCCTATCAGACCGATGAATTTTTTAATTCAGAGAACTTCCTTCCCTTTGAGATCAGAGCTAATAAAGCCGCTTTTGTGAGTAATTCCTTAAAAGAGGGCGGGAATTATCATTCCAACCAGGGGGCTATCTGGGATGATATAGCGGAGTTTTCAGTCAAATTCGGAGTTCATTCTGCTACCGGAGCGATGAAGGATGTCTTTGAAGGGAAAAAAGATGACCTGGAGGAGTATATCCAGGCTTTTCCCTGTATACCTTCCACCGGACAGGGCTTAGATTATCGTTTTGAAGGTCAGGATAAAGTCGGATCAGCTTTGGGGTCTATCTTGAAAGGATAATTCATCTGACCTTTTTTAAGCTGAGCAAGGAAGAGAGAATCGGGCGAATGTCCGGGTACAAGAGGAGAAGAGGGTAGAGGAAAAGTGAACCTTAAGAGAGAGAAGTCGAGATTTTATTGTTGAAAGTGACTTTTTTCAAGCCTTATCGAAAATAGTCTTGACTTTTTTCGAATTAATAAATAGGGACACATCTCTGCCTGTGCGTGCCTGCCTGTGCGTGCCTGCACGCAGACAGGCCATTTTCTTAGACAATTGATATTTTACTTTTAAATTAGATAAATGGGGAAGGTGTACCAGGTGACAGGACTTGATAAAGAATGAAAATATAAACTCTTTCAAAAGGAGAATAAATCAGATGGAAACCAAAGTTCTCGTAGCTTATGCTTCTTCCTATGGCTCTACCAAGGAGATAGCCGAGGTTATCTCGGAGACGCTTCGCAGCCAAGGGCTGGCAGTGGATCTTCAACCGATACGGAAGGTGCGGATACTTGAAGGATATAGTGCGGTGGTGCTGGGTGCCCCGCTCTATATGTTTCACTGGCATAAAGAGGCGATCCATTTTTTGTCGCAGCACCGGAAAATTCTGGCAGACAATTTACCGCTAGCAATTTTTGCTGGTGGCCCCTTTGCCAAAGGAGACGGGAATGAATGGCAGGAAGTGCGAGCAAAATTGGATTTGGAACTGGCGAAGTTTCCCTGGCTTACTCCGATCTCTGTTGAGATCGTTGGCGGAAAGTTCGACCCGACCAAGTTGCGCTTCCCCTATAATCTCATTCCCGTCCTCAAGAAGATGCCGGCAAGTGACCTGCGGGATTGGGTGGCGATTCGCGCGTGGGCAAGCAGCCTGGCCGCGCAATTTCTGCCAGATTTGCCACAATAAATTAGATAAATAGGGAAGGTGTGCCAGGTGACAGGACTTGATAAAGAATCAAAATTTGGACTATTTCAAAAGGAGAATAAATCAGATGGAAACCAAAGTTCTCGTAGCTTATGCTTCTTCCTATGGCTCTACCAAGGAGATAGCCGAGGTTATCTCGGAGACGCTTCGCAGCCAAGGGCTGG
>JBGPSO010000069.1:0-7624 GCA_041490145.1 Atribacterota bacterium | reverse complement strand
CTCCGGTACTCTATGAGGCCTGTCGTTATATCCCTGAATTAATTCCAGATGCGGTAGACCCAGATGAAGAAGAATTAAAAAAATGGCTAAGAGAATAATTTCTTAAAACAATTTTAAAAAAGAGGTATATCAAGATGAAGAAAAGTGATATAGGAATTATTCAGGTTCTTCCCACCAGGGTATTCAGAATTTATATAGGGGGACATCTTTTAGAAAAATTTAGAGGTATAAAAAATCCTCAAGATTCTGATTACCCTGAAGATTGGATCCTCTCTACAGTAAGGGCAATGCAGCCTTATGGCATATCTGATGAGAGTATCTCTAAGATTAAAACTATTAAAGGCATAGATAATTTAGAGGTGCTGCTAAAACATTTTCCAGAAGATATCTTAGGTAAAGATTATGTTAAGAAATTTGGTAATTCCTTAAATCTTTTAGTAAAACTTTTAGATTCATCTATTCGTCTTCCCCTACAAGCTCATCCCAGTAAAATATTTTCCCGAAAATATTTAAATTCTAATTTTGGAAAAGCAGAAGCCTGGTATATTCTTGCCACCAGAAAGATAGACCAAGAAAATCCTTATGTATTTATAGGATTTAAACCCGGTATAAATAAAGATATAATGAGAAAAATGGTAGAAGAACAAGATATTAAAAGAATGCTCAGCTTTATGCATAAAATAGAAGTAAAGTCAGGAGATGCCATTTTTGTAGCACCGGGTACTCCTCATGCCATTGGAGAAGGGGTTTTTATGGTAGAGACTCAGGAACCAACGGATTTTACTCTTTCTATAGAAAAAAAGATAGGTATTCATATTTTAAAAGAAAAAGATTGTCATTTAGGTCTTGGTTGGGATAAATCATTAGATATATTTGATTATCAAGGATATTCTCTTGCCGAAATTAAGGAGAGATATCATATGAAAAAAGAGATACTAATTTCTATTAGAGGAGGAAAACTTTATAGATTAAATGGCGGGGAATATATGAAATCATGTTTTGAAATAATGTTAATGAAAGAGGTAAAAGATATAGAAATATCGTTTGAAGGAAGATTTGCCTCTATAGTAATTACCAGAGGAGAAGGAATGATTTCCACCAATGTGGGAGATTTTGAAGTAAAAGAGGGAGAGACTTATATGCTTCCTGCTTCAATAGACATACACAGATATGTGGCAACTAAAAGTAGTTTAGATATAGTTATTTCCCTTCCTCCTATTAATTAAATTATTAAATTTTAAAACTATTGCCAACGTTGTTTTTGTTAAAGACTTTTTAGATATATTCGACATAAATGAGGATTAAGTGCTATAATTATATTTACAGAAAGAAGATGCTTAGCTGAAAATATTTCAAAAAGGAAGGAGGTTTTTTATTTAATATTTCTATAATATCTTTAAATAATTTATAAATATAATATTTAAGGAGGTATTAGTTATGTTACGTAAATTGCTAACTGCTTTGGTTTTAGTTTCAATGGTAGCTGTATTTTTTGCTCTTCCAGTATTGGCTGAATCGCTTAGTGGTAAAGTTGAAGTTAATAGTTGGTGGACAGCTGGTGGTGAGGCAGAAGGTCTGAATGCTCTCATTAAAATATATGAGAGTAAATATCCTGATGTAGAATTTATCAATGCTACTGTGGCTGGTGGTGCAGGTACAAATGCAAAAGCTGTTTTTAAAACCAGAATGCTTGGTGGAGATCCACCCGATACTTTTCAGGTTCATGCCGGGCATGAATTAATTGATACCTGGGTAGTACCAGGATATATGCAGCCATTAACCGATCTATATAAATCTGAGGGTTGGACTAACTCTATGCCTCAGGGTGTACTGGACATTGTATCATACCAAGGAGATTATTGGTCTGTTCCAGTAAATATCCATCGCTCCAATGTATTGTGGTTTAATAAAACTATATTTACTAAGTATAAAATTACTCCCCCTAGTAACTTTAGCCAATTCTTTGATGTATGTGATGAATTAAAAGCAAAAGGTATAGTCCCCTTTGTTATGGGCACAAAAGAGGGTTGGGAAGCAGGTCATGTCTTTGAGTCAGTCTTACTTGGAAAACTTGGAGCAAAAGATTATAATGGCTTGTGGACTGGTGAAGTAAAATGGTCAGATTTCAGAGTTACTGATGCATTAGAGACATTTGCTAAAATAGCTTCTTATTTAAACACTGATCATTCTGCTCTTACTTGGGATGAAGCTGGGCAGTATCTACTTAAAGAGAAAGGTGCTATGATGATTATGGGAGACTGGACCAATGGCTGGTTTATGTCTGTTGGATTTGAAGATTATGGTTGGGCTACGCCTCCTAATACTGCAGGTATCTTTTTAGCTCTTTCTGATAGTTTTGCTTTACCAAAAGGTTGTAAAAATCAGGAAAATGTTGTAGCCTGGCTTAAAGTTCTTGGTTCCAAAGAAGGACAATATAGCTTTAATAAAGCTAAAGGTTCAATCCCGGCAAGAACAGATGTAGATATTAGTGATTACAATGATTATCTGAAATCTGCCGCGAAAGATTGGCAAAAGGATGCTATTTCTCCCAGTGTAGTACATGGAGCAGCAGCCAGCGAAGGGTGGACCACAGAGTATAAAGATATTATAAGCCTATTTGTTTCAAAACCTGATGTTTCCTATGCCCAGAAGGCACTAATAACAGCTGCTGAAGAGTATCTAAAGAAATAATGGAAAGATAAATTCTTAGGGACGCTTTCTGGCGTCCCTAAGAATTTTGTTAATTACAGTTAATTACAGAGAGAAATAATTCATGCGCCTAAAAAGAGATAAATTAATGCCTATCTTATTCATAATGCCTTCAGTAATAACTGTTGGTGTCTTTGTTTATGGTTTTATTAGTTGGACCGGATTTATATCTTTTACCAAATGGAATGATGTTCTTCCTAATTACACTTTAGTAGGCTTTGAAAATTATCGTAAGTTATTTGCTAATATGCGCTTTCAGATAGACCTTCGTAATACCCTTGTCTTTACAGTTATTTTTGTTATCTCTTGTTTAGTAATTGGTTTATTGTTAGCAATTTTTCTTGACCAAAAGATTAAAAGTGAAGGTATATTTCGAAATCTATTTTTATTGCCTATGGCAATTTCATTCGTGGTCAGTGGGGTAATCTGGCGCTGGCTTTTTAACCCGGGCAGTATTCAATTGGGCAACATTGGAGTTAATCAACTATTTGAAAAGCTGGGGTTAAATTTTCTAACTTGTGGTTGGTATACTGATCCCAAAATAGGAATAATTGCTGTAGCTATTGCTGCTATCTGGCAATTTTCTGGCTATACTATGGCTTTGTATCTTGCCGGGTTAAGGGGTATACCTGTAGAATTACGAGAAGCATCAGCTATAGATGGTGCCGATAAATGGCAGATATTTTACTATATTATTTTTCCTCTTCTTAAACCCATTACTTTTGGAGCCATTATTATTCTTGGCCATATTTCCCTTAAGATATTTGATTTAGTTGTGGCTATGACCGGAAGTGGGCCAGCTTTTTCCTGCGATGTCCCGGCTTTATTTATGTATGACACCACTTTTAGAGGAAACCATTTTGCTCAGGGAGCAAGTATTGCTATTATATTGTTATTATTAATATCTTTATTAATTATTCCTTATCTTATATCTACTTTTCGTAAAGAGGCTTAGAGATGAAAATATCTACTACTCGTATTTTAATCTATTTAATTTTGGTTTTATTTACCGTTTTTTATATTATCCCTATGTACATAATGATTTTAACCGGGATGAAGAGTTTTTCCGAGGTTGGACTGAGCACTATGTGGAATTTGCCCAGGAGCTTAAATTTTGAAAGTTTCCGCCTTGCCTGGTTAGGGAGTGCAAAAGGAGGGTTTCGTGGTCTTTCGGGAAGTTTTTTAAATAGTCTATGGTTAGTTATACCGGCAACGATAATTTCTGCAATATTTGGTTCTTTGAATGGTTATGTTCTAACCAAATGGCGATTTTATGGTTCGGATTTAATCTTTACCATGATCCTGTTTGGGATGTTTATCCCTTATCAAAGCATCCTTATTCCTTTAGTACTTACTTTGCAGAAATTGCATGTTTATGGGACAATTCCCGGATTAATTTTAGTCCACGTAATCTACGGGATACCCATAAGCACCTTAATCTTTCGTAATTACTATATAACGGTTCCTACAGAAATGGTGGAAGCCTCCAAGATAGATGGGGCAAATTTTTTAGGTATATACAGATGGATAATTTTTCCTTTATCTACGCCTGGTTTTGCCGTGGCTATGATCTGGCAGTTCACTTCTATCTGGAATGATTTCCTCTTTGGTTTAATCGTAACCCCCAATCCGGCATCTCAACCTATCACTGTGGCATTAAATAATTTAGCCGGCAGTTATATCGTCCAATGGAATGTTCAGATTGCCGGCGCTCTTCTTACTGCTTTGCCCCCTATATTAGTTTATATATTCTTAGGAAAGTTCTTCTTGAGAGGTTTATTGCAAGGTTCTTTAAAAGGTTAAGCTATATAACTGTGCAAGAGTAATACAAAAGTTTTCAAATATCTCTTTTTATTGGTAAAATTTTATTCGCGAAAGGGATAAAGATGGATTATTTATTGGGTATAGATATTGGCACTTCCGGGACCAAGGGAGTGCTTATGGATAGGGAGGGCAAAATTTATGCTCGAGCAGGGAGAGAATATTCTATAGATATACCTCAGCCAGGTTGGGCAGAACAGAATCCCAAAATGTGGTGGGAAGCAACTATTCAGGTAATAAGAGAAATAATAAAAGAATCAAAAGTTAACCCCAAACAAGTAAGAGGAATAGGATTATCAGGGCAGATGCATGGTACGGTCTTTTTGGATAAAAATTTACAGCCTTTTCGTCCGGCTATCATCTGGGCTGACCAAAGGAGCAGTTCTCAATGTGAATTTATTTATCAAAAAATTGGTAAAGAGCGACTTGCTGAGCTGACTGGGAACCCTATAGCTACCGGTTTTATGGGTAGCACTCTTTTATGGATGAAAGAGAATCAGCCAGAAGAATTTAATCAAATATATAAAGTAATTTTAGCCAAAGATTATATCCGCTATAAATTAACTGGAAATTTAGGGGCTGAGGTTACTGATGCCTCCAGCAGTCTATTGTTGGATATTAAAAGAAGATGCTGGTCAGAAGAGTTATTGGATATTTTAGGACTGCCATTTAAAATTCTTCCAGAAAGAGTTCATGAATCTCAGGAGGTGGCTGGTTATTTACTTGCAGAGGTAGCAAGATATACCGGACTATTAGAAGGGATTCCGGTAGTTTATGGCGGAGGAGATCAATCGATGCAGGCAGTCGGTAATGGAGTAATTAAACCAAGAATTCTTTCTTCCACCATCGGAACAGGTGGTCAATTGTTTATCACTCTGGATAAATTCACCTATGATCCTAAGTTAAGAATTCATACCTTTTGCCATGCCTTACCCGATACCTATCACTTACAAGGGGCAATTCTTTCTGCAGGATTATCTTTAAAATGGTTAAGAGAAAATATATTACATACTTCTGATTCTTATCATATATTTGATGAAGAAGTAGATAAAATTAAAGTAGGGAGTGAAGGTATAATTTTTCTTCCCTATCTTTTAGGAGAGAGATCTCCTTATATGAATCCGGAGGCCAAAGGAGTATTTTTTGGACTTAGTCTAAAACATCACCGAGCTCATCTGGTTAGGGCAGTTATGGAAGGAGTAGTTTTTGCTTTAAGAGATTGCCTGGAGGTGTTTAAAGAATTAGGGATTAAGATAGAACAGGTGATTGCTTCCGGAGGAGGGGCAAAGAGTAGAGTATGGAGACAGATTCAGGCCGATATTTTTAATAAAGAAATATCTATGACTCAATCTATCGAACCGGCGGCAATGGGTGCGGCTATATTAGCCGGGATAGGAGTGGGAATATATAAAGATGTGGAAGATGGATGTAGAAAAGTAGTAAAACTTAAAGAAGAAAAAACCAAGCCAATTCCTGAAAATGTCGATATTTACAATAAGCAATTTGAAATTTATAAATCTTTATATCAAGATTTAAAAGAAGATTTTAAGAGATTAAAAGAGAAGGTAGTATAGGATGGCGTTAAAAGAGGTTTTAGATATCGAAAGATTGAAAGGATATTTAGATTTAATCATCAAGAGGAACGCGGAAAAACAAAATCTTATCGGTTGGGTATTAGCAAAAGATATTCAGCGAAGGAAATTATTAGAAATTGGTGATAAATATTCTCCGGCTATGACTCAAGGCATTTTGCTTGAATCAGTCTGTGAAAAGATACCCATTTTCATTGAATCAGGACAAATTTTTGCTGGAACAGAAGAAGATGCTTTTTCAGCAAGTTATGCCTTGATTAACTCTGCTTTTCATATCGAAAGTTTCCAGGGGTATAATGATGAGATGGCTTTCTATGATGATGTAAAAGCAGGTGAGAAAATTGCTGATATTAAAGTAACCGAGCAAATGATTGAGAATAATCGAGTATTCTGGAGTAGGCTTCCCTCTGTAGTAAAGATAAGAGATATATATAAAGACACTGGAAACCAAACTAGAGAAGCAGTATATTTTGTGGAAAGGGTTACTGGTCATACCATTCCTGGTTTTGAAGAGGCTCTGGAAAAAGGATTAGAAGGCATAATTATAGAATTAAAACAAAATAAAAAGAAACTTCCGGCTAAGAGCGATTATTTTGACAGTATAATAAAGGCTCTACAGTCGACTATAACTCTGGCTAATCGCTATAGTAAATTGGCTGGGCAGAAATCTGAGCAAGAGGGCAATCCGCTAAGAAAGAAGGAATTGCAATGGATAGCCAAGACCTGTCATAAGGTCCCCTATAAAGGTGCAGAAAATTTATATGAAGCCTTACAATCCTATATTTTGCTCTGGCAGGTGATGAATTTGGAACAACTTCCTAATCCTTACGCCTTTTCCGTAGGGAATCTGGATAGGATAATGCAACCCTATTATAAGAGAAGTAAGATTTCTAAAAAATTAGCAGTGCAATTGATACGCCATTTTTTGGCCTTTTTTGAAGTGGGAGATAGAGATTGGGCTATTTCTCAGAATATTATGGTAGGCGGCTCAGAGGTTAAAGGTAATGATTTATCTAATGATATGACTTATATTATATTAGAGGCTTATCACCAATCCAATCGACCTCAGCCGAATTTTTCAGTTAAGATGCATTCTCATACACCGTTTAAATTTTATCAGGCAATATCAAAATTTATGTTTAATTTTGGACATAGTTCTCCTTCTTTTCTTAATGATATAGCAGTATTTTCTGCCTTAAAGAAGAAAGGTGTTGCCGAAGAGGATTTAAAAGATTATGCTATTGCCGGTTGTCAGGAACCCTTGATTAAAGGCAAAGAGACCGGGAACACCACCAATAGCTGGTTGAATCTGGCTAAAGTTTTAGAAATTTCTTTAAATGAGGGGTATTCATTAATTACCGGGGAAAAGTTAGGTCCTTCTTATGAAGAATTGGGGCTGAAAGAGAATCCCTTTACTTCTTTTACGGAAACTAAAAAAGTTTTTTACCGCTATCTGGATTATTTTATTATGAAGATGGTAAAGGCAGCCAATGAATGTACTG
>JBGPSO010000068.1:0-7643 GCA_041490145.1 Atribacterota bacterium | reverse complement strand
TATAGGAAAGATTGGTATAGATGATAGGATTTTAGGTAAAAGTAGTAAACTAAGCAACGAAGAGTTTAAAAAAATAAAAGAACATCCTATTGTGGGAGCCAAAATCATAGAACCAATAGACTTTTTAAAGGATTCTTATAAAACAATTTATCATCATCATGAAAGATATAATGGAGGTGGTTATCCTGATGGTTTAAAAGAAAAAGATATACCTCTTTGTGCCAGGATAATTGCGGTTGCAGATGCCTATGATGCAATGGGCTCCGACCGTCCTTATAGAAAAAAATTAAGCAAAGAGAAAATACTAAAAGAGTTCACCGAACAATCTGGTAAGCAATTCGATCCCCAAATAGTTACTGCGTTAATGTTAATTCTCAAGAGAGAAAGAGAAGAATGAATGTTATATGTCTATATTATAATTATTTCTATTATAATAGGACTGCTCCGTAGAGGTAAGTTAAGCAGTTTGAGTCAGATTTCACTGAAGAGAATCGAATTATTGATATTAGCTTGTCTAATTCAGGGGGGATTGGTCTTCTTTGGAACAAGAAAAGTAAAAATTGTTCTTGATTATAGTTCGTATGCCCTGATTTTCTCTTATATGGTACTTATATTAGCAGTTTGGTATAATAAACAGCTAAAAGGAATGAATATTATTACCCTGGGAATAATATTGAATTTTGCAGTTATTATTGCAAATGGTGGTCATATGCCAGTATTGTTTTCCAGTTTATATAGAGTGGGATTAGATGATTTCGCTCTAATATTAAAAGAAGGTAGTTATGTTACTCATACTCTGATAACTGAAAAGACTTTAGGTGCATTTTTAGCCGATGTTATTCCTTTACCGTTCCCCTTTCCCGATCCTTCAGTAATAAGCTTTGGAGATTTTTTAATGTTTTGTGGAGTATTTAGTTTAATTCAAAATGCAATGTTAGAGAAAAAGCAGAATTTAGAATCCAGGAGCCAGGATTCAGAAGAAAAATATCAGAATTCAGAGTCCTAATTAGTATATCGTGTATAATATATCGTAAAAAAAATAGAATCCAGGAGCCAGGATATTACGAGAGCGTATAGCGTTCAGCGGATAATGTTTAATTACATAGTTAATTGGTTACCCGGTTAGTTAGTTAATTAATGAATTAATAGACAGGCGATACGCCTGTCCTACTAACGACTAATTCAACCATCTAACCAGCTAACTAAGTAACCAACTAACTAATAATAATCCTAAGCTAATAGTTTGTAGCATAAAAAAAATTTCAAACAATAGAATGAAAAGGAAAAGATAATTATGTTTGAGCTAGTAAAAAAAATATTTGGCAATTCTAATGAGAGAGAATTAAAAAAGCTACAACCAATTGTAGATAAGATAAATAGTTATGAACCAAATATTTCAAAATTAAATGATGGAGAATTAAAAGACAAGACTGCTGAATTCAAAGAGAGATTAAATAAAGGGGAAGCTCTAGATAACATTCTCCCAGAAGCCTTTGCAATAGTTCGGGAAGTAGCCAAACGAGTTACTAAAATGAGACCTTTTGACGTTCAACTTGTTGGAGGAATGGTTTTACATCAAGGAAAGATAGCAGAAATGGCTACTGGAGAAGGTAAAACATTGGTGGCTACAATGCCAGCGTATTTAAATGCTTTAAGTGGTAGTAATGTTCATATCGTTACCGTAAATGATTACTTAGCTAAGCGAGATAGATATTGGATGGGTGCAATTTACGAATTCTTGGGATTAAAGGTAGGCTTGATTCAACATGACATGAACATCGATGAACGGAAGAAAGCCTATGAAGCAGCTATAGTCTATGGGACTAATAATGAATTCGGGTTTGATTATTTAAGAGACAATATGGCAATTCGATTGGAGGATGTGGTTCAAAAAGGATATCATTTTGCTATTGTTGACGAAGTGGATAGTATTTTGATAGATGAAGCCAGGACTCCTTTAATTATTTCTGGTCCTTCTGAGGAATCAACTAAGATGTATGAACAGATAAACAGAATTGCTACTCGGTTACAGGAAGATACAGATTATAAACTATATGAGAAAGAAAAGACGGTTGCTCTAACCGAAGAAGGAGTCACCCACATTGAAGGATTGTTACAGATAAATAATCTGTATGATGAAAATAATATGAATATACAACATCACATTATCCAAGCTTTAAAGGCACAAAGATTATTCAAAAAAGATGTTGATTATATAGTAAAAAACGGAGAAGTGATTATTGTAGATGAATTTACTGGTCGATTGATGTTTGGAAGACGATATAGTGATGGTCTTCATCAAGCCATTGAAGCAAAAGAAGGAGTAGTAATTGCTCGTGAAAATCAAACTTTGGCTACTATAACTTTTCAGAATTATTTTAGATTATATAAAAAACTTGCTGGTATGACCGGAACTGCTAAGACTGAGGAGGAAGAATTTATCCACATCTATAATCTACCGGTAGTAGTTATTCCTCCTAATAGAAGATTAATTAGATATAGTTACTCAGATATAATCTATAAAACTGAAAGAGAAAAATTTAAAGCAGTTATTAGAGAGATAGTTGAAATTCATAATCTAGGGAGACCTATTTTGGTAGGAACAGTATCGATTGATAAATCTGAAAGATTAAGTAAATTATTGAAAAAAGAGAATATTGAACATAATGTTTTAAATGCAAAAAATCACGAGCGAGAGGCAGAAATAGTTGCTCAAGCAGGTCAAGAGAGGAGGGTAACTGTTTCTACTAATATGGCTGGACGAGGAACTGATATTGTCTTAGGTAAAGGGTTGGCTGAATTAGGGGGTTTACATGTAACTGGAACAGAAAGACACGAAAGTAGACGTATCGACAATCAATTAAGAGGGAGATCAGGAAGACAAGGAGATCCTGGTTCTTCCCGTTTTTTTCTTTCTTTAGAAGATGATCTTATGCGACTCTTTGGTTCTGATCGGATTTCTGGAATTATGGAAAAATTGGGCATGCAGGAGGATATTCCCATTGAACATCCTTTGATTACTAAATCGATAGAAAGTGCTCAGAAGAGAGTAGAAGGTAGGAATTTTGAAATAAGAAAACAACTTTTAGATTTTGATAATGAAATGGAATACCAGAGAAAAGTAATTTATGAACAACGGAGAATGGTTTTAGAAAGTAAAGATATTAAAAAATATATTTTAGAAATGGTAAAAGATACAGTTGAAAATATCTTAGGAAACTATACTAATAAAGAAATATATCCCGAAGAATGGGATTGGTCAGGACTTAAAGAGCATATTGACCAAATCTTCTCTTTTTCATTAGCTATTCCAAAAGAGGAAATCCCAAAATTATCTATTTCTAAATTACAAGATATTTTAACCGAAAAGGCTTTTAAAATATATGAATTACGAGAAAAGGAATTTACCTCACCTTTGATGAGACAGATTGAAACAATGATTGTACTACGGGTTGTAGATCGAGAATGGAAAGATAATTTACGACGTTTAGATGAATTAAAGCAGGGAATAGGATTAAGGGCCTATGGGCAGAAAGATCCTTTAATGGAATATCATTTTGAAGCCCATAATATGTTTCAAGATATGGTAAACAGTATAAAAGAAGAGGTAGTTAAATTTATTTATAAAGTCAGAATAAAAAAAGAAGAACCTCGAGGTATCAGCCAGGCGAGAAGAGAAAGACCTGCTCCCATGGTTAGTAATTCAATAAAAAATCCATCTTTTATTAAGAGGGAAAAATTGCAGGAAGAAGGAAGGGAAAAGAAGGAAAAAATAGGAAGAAATGATCCCTGTCCTTGTGGAAGTGGGTTGAAATACAAATATTGTTGTGGTAAAAATGAGTAATACAATTGTATAGAAATTTTTTTATGATTACTTCGTTGGTAGAGAAGATTATTAAATTAATATAATTGCTAAAAATTTTAGTAGCGAAGTAATCTAATTTTATTTTAATTAAAAGTGATAAAATTTTATTATATCTATTTATTTAACTGAATTATTTAATTATTTTTTAAATAGAAAATCAGAGGAATACTCACTTAAAAAACTATACAGGAGTTTTGAAAAACAAAAATTAAGAGAAGAAGGAAATGGATAGAAAGGTGAATATCAATGATAGAAGAATTAGCAAGTAAAATAAAAGAACTTCAGAAAAAAATTAATGAAATGGGGACTTATCTTTGACTTATCTACCAAAGATCAAGAAGTAAAAAAATTAGAAAAAGAAATAGCTGAAAGATCTTTCTGGTTTGATCAAGAAAAAGCTCAGAAAATTATAAAAAGAGTTAAAGAATTAAAGAATATTATTACTAAGGTTAATGAGTTAAAAAATAACTTAGAAGAATTAATGGTACTTTTAGAACTTAATCTGGAAGAGGATAAGAAAGAAATTTGGGAAGAGATAGGTCAAAAAATCAAGGTTTTAGAAAAAGATATTGAAAAACAAGAATTAATTGTTTTATTTGAAGGTAAATATGATATCAATAATGCTATAGTTACTATTCGGCCGGGAGCTGGGGGCACAGAATCTCAAGATTGGGCTGAGATGTTACTGCGGATGTATTTAAAGTGGGGAGAGAAGAATGGGTACATTGCAAAGATAGTAGAAATATCACCTGGTGAAGAAGCTGGAATAAAGAATGTTACCTTTACGGTTAATGGAAGTTATGCCTTTGGGCATTTAAAAGCAGAAAAAGGCATACATCGTATGGTTAGGATTTCTCCTTTTGATGCCAATAGAAGAAGGCATACCTCTTTTGCCTCGGTGGAAGTTATCCCTGAAATTGGTCAAGAAGTAGAGGCTGAGATTAAGGAATCAGATTTAAGGATAGATACTTATCGAGCAACCGGTGCAGGAGGACAGCATGTTAACACCACTGATTCTGCAGTTAGAATAACTCACTTACCTACCAACATTGTAGTGCAATGTCAAAATGAAAGATCGCAATATAGTAATAAATCGACTGCGATGAAGATTTTACAGGCCAGGTTATTTGAACATTATCAACAAGAAAAAGCCAAAGATTTAAAAGAAATTAGAGGAAAAAAGAAAGATATTGCCTGGGGAAGTCAGATACGTTCTTATGTATTTCATCCCTATCAGATGGTAAAAGATCATCGAACCGAAGTAGAAAGTGGAAATTTACAGGCAATTATGGATGGCGAAATAAATTGTTTTATTGAAGCATATTTGAAGAATAAAAATGTTAAATTATAATTAGATTAGATAGACATCTCGCCGGTTAGTAACAAAAAATACTCCGCAATTTTATTTAAAATGTTTAGAAATAATTGTATTTAAAAATATTTGTAAAAATTTTAGCAATATCATAGAAAGGATGAGTTAAGTGAAAATTGTAGCTTGTATTAAGCAGGTTCCAGAAATAAGTGAGGTAATGATTGATCCTAAAACTCATACTTTAAAGAGAGAAGGGGTGCCTTCAATTATTAATCCCTTTGATGAAAATGCTGTAGAGGAGGGTTTAAGGATTAAAGAAGAATATTCGGGAGAATTAATCGTGATTACTATGGGACCCTCGCAAGCAGAAGAAGCTTTGAAAAGATGCTTGGCTATGGGGGCAGATGAGGCAATTTTAATATCAGACCAGGCCTTTGCCGGTTCTGATACTTTAGCTACTGCCTATACCTTGTCTTTAGTTATTAAACAATTAAAACCAGATTTAATTATTTGTGGTAAACAAGCTATTGATGGCGATACTGCTCAAGTAGGTCCTGAACTTGCTGAGCAATTAGGAATTCCTCAAATAACCTATGTTAGAAAAGTAGAAATTTCTGAGGATAAAAAGAATATAATTTTACATAAGGAGACAGATGATGGTTACGAAATTATTCAATGTAGACTACCGGTATTAATTACGGTATTGAAAATTTTAAATGAACCTCGTTATCCGAGCATTAGAGGAATTTTAGCTGCTAAGAAAAAAGAGATTAAAGTTGTAAAAGCAGATGATTTGAAAGCAAAGCTCAGTTTTTTAGGAGCTGATGGCTCTCCTACCCAAGTTGTAAATATCTTTACCCCTCAACCACATCAAAAAGGTAGATTAATAAAACTTGAACCTAAAGATGCAGCAAAGGAAATCGTAAATTTTTTACAACGAGAAAAGATATTTTAAGAAAGGATGATATAATTTGGCGGAAATAATAGTTGATAAAAATAAATGTAATGGATGTGGAAAATGTGTTAAATTATGTCCTTTTGGTCAGATAACCATAGTTGATAAATTAGCGAGAATAGATCTAGGGTGTACTATGTGTGGGGTTTGTCAAGAATTATGTCCCACTGGGGCTATCCTTATAAAAAGAGAAAGATTGAATGCTGAAGATATCTCAAATTATCAGGGAGTTTGGGTATTTATTGAACAACATCAAGGTAAGGTAAAACCAGTTTCTTTAGAATTATTGAGCAAAGCTAAAGAATTGACTAAGAAATTAAGTCAAGAGTTGGTCGCAGTATTAGTAGGAGATGAGATTTCTTATCTTACCAAAGATTTATCTTTATATGGAGTGCATAAAATTTATTTAATCGAAAACAAAAATTTAGAGAGATATACTACTGATGCTTATGCTCAAATATTAGTTGGTCTTATTTCTCAATATAGACCCAACATATTATTAATGGGAGCTACTAATACTGGAAGGGATTTAGCTCCTCGGGTCGCTGCTCGACTAAGAGTGGGATTAACCGCTGATTGTACTGATTTAGATATTACTAAAGAGGGATATTTACTGCAGACTCGACCTGCTTTTGGAGGAAACATAATGGCCCAAATATTATGTAAATATACTCGTCCTCAGATGGCTACAGTAAGACCCAATGTTTTTAAAAAATCTCAGTTCTGTTCAAATTCACTGTCTCCATCTCCAGAAATAATCAAGGTGGAGGCGAAATTAAATCCTTTATCTATTCGCACTAAAATATTGGAAGTAGTAAAGGAAGTTACTGAAGTTGCTAATTTAGAAGAAGCCAATATCATTGTATCTGCAGGGAGAGGATTAGGTTCTCCTGATAATCTTTATATAGTACAAGATTTAGCCCGACTTTTAGGGGCAGCAGTAGGTGGCTCTCGAGCTATTGTTGATGCAGGATGGTTACCTCATCATCAACAAGTTGGTCAATCGGGGAAAACCGTAGCTCCTGAATTATATATTGCCTGCGGTATTTCCGGGGCTATCCAACATTTAGTAGGTATGCAGACTTCTAAGAGAATTGTTGCTATTAATAAAGATTTAGATGCACCAATATTTAAAATTGCTACTTTAGGAATTGTAGGAGATTTATTTAAAGTAATTCCACTGTTAATAGAAGACTTAAAAAAAGTAAAAAATAAATAGCAATTGGGTAGATTCTCATCTTTTATTTGTATTAATTGCTCAACTGGTTAATGGGCAAACTGGCTAACTGGTAAACAGATTTATTAGCTTAAATAATATTCTAACCTCTAGATTCTATCTTCTATTTTCTTTACTATATACTATATACTAATAAATTAAGGGGGAAAATACAATGTTAATCGATAAAAAAGTTAGCAATTTTTTAGACGAATTAGCTTCTAATTCACCAACTCCTGGTGGTGGAAGCGTGGCAGCATTAGCTGGTGCACTGGGAGCAGCTTTAATTTCTATG
>JBGPSO010000067.1:0-7675 GCA_041490145.1 Atribacterota bacterium | reverse complement strand
TTCTAATACTGTGGCGGTAGGAGTAGTATAAATAACTCCATTTCTAATCCAGAATATATTTTCTCCTGAGCCTTCAGTTACATAACCTCTAGTATCCAATAAAATTGCTTCATCTACTCCTGCTTCTAGGGCTTCCATATTGGCAAGTATAGAATTAATATAATTTCCACAGATTTTAGCCTTTTGAGAGGTTGAGTTAATATAACTTCGGGCATAACTCGAAATCTTGGTCTTAATCCCATTGACTATTGCTTCTTCACCTAAATAAGCACCCCATTCCCAAACAGCAATAGCACAATTTACTGGACATTTAAAAGGATTTATTCCTAATTCTTGAAAACCACGATAGATTAAAGGACGAATATAACAACTCTTTAATTTGTTTATCTTTATGGTATCCTTAATAGCTTGTCTAATTTGCTCTTTAGTGTAGGGAATATTCATTTTTAATATTTTTGCTGAATTAAACAATCGATCAATATGTTCTTTTAATCTAAAAACTGCAGTACCTTTTTCAGTTTTATAAGACCTTATTCCTTCAAATACTCCACTTCCATAATGTAGGGCATGAGCACAAACATGAACTTGAGCCTTATCCCAATCGACCATCTTTCCATCCATCCAAATTTTATCTGCTTTCATTTTTATTTACCTCCTCATTAAGACTAACTTTAGGATAATTTTAACATATTTTTCTAAAAATTACATACTATTTATTTCCGTATCTCGTATCTCATAATTCTTCTAACTTCACTTTTTGGATTTCATAATTATCACTATTAAGAATAATTTTAGCTATTCTTTCTACTTTTTCAGGCAAACCAGTAGTATAATAATTTTCTTCAACTTTTTCCTGTTCGTTTAAAATCCCTTTTTGGATAAGTATTTCTTCTAGCTCTAATGTGGTACTGACTGCTGGATCAATCAATATTACTTCTTGACCTATAATCTCAGAAATCACTTTTTTTAAAAAAGAACAATGGGTGCAACCTAATATTAAAGTATCAATTCGTGCTTTTTTTAGGGGTTTTAGATATTCTCGGGCAACTTCGTAGGTTTCAGGGGCAGTAAATTTACCAGTTTCTACTAGGGGTACAAATTCGGGACAAAAATTGGAAAAAACTTCTATTTCAGGAGCAATTCTTTTAATCTCTTGGGGATAAGCTTGATTTTTAGTAGTAAATTCGGTAGCAATAATCCCTATTCTTTTATTTGAGGTTCTCTTTACCGCATCCTGAACCGCTGGTTGGATTACCCCAATTATAGGAATAGAAAAATGTTCTTTTGCTGGTATAAGACTAGCAGCAGTAGCTGTATTACAAGCAATAACACAAGCCTTAATTTTTTTCTTTAAAAGAAAGCAAACTATTTGTAAGGTATATTTAATAAGTTCTGATTGGCTTTTTTCACCATAGGGTTGGCGCTGATTATCAGCAAAATATTCAATATTTTCTCGAGGGAGCAATCTCTTTACTTCTTTTACAACTGATAAACCGCCTAAGCCTGAATCTAAAAAACCAATCGGTTGTTCTTTCATTTTAAACCTTATTTATTTATTATATGATTGTAACCTAAAAAGTAAACAAAATGGTAATGTAGGGACAATAATTTGTTGAAAATATTTTTGGCTTTTTGGGAAATAACCACTATATAAAATTATATTTTTAATACATACAGGGGGATAAGTTTGGCAATTATATTAGCCAAGCCTAACTCTAAGGTTCGTAGAACTACCATTCTTCCTCTGTAATCATAGGGTATTTCCCTTAAATCTTTAATTACTTTCTTACCCCGATCATTGATTAAATCCATCAGAAAATATCTCTGTCCGTTATTTTCAATTACTTTTAACACACTTAATATATCAGGAAAATGATAACCCCCACCGTGGGGAACCACATTAGCATTTCTGAGTCTATTGGTTAAATCCAGTTTTTTGGCTCTTTTTTCAAAACCTAAATTCTCAATCTGTTCTTTAGTAAAAGATGGTTTACCATAGACCAGATATGCCGGTAAGTCTCCTCGTAAAGTAATGGGTAGAATCTTGTTATCTTTTATAAGGTGACAACCTAAGAGCATAGTATTTATATCTGCTAATCCTTGGTGGGTTTCATTGGAGATTATTTTAAAATCTCCAAACAATCTTTTAGCAAATTCAATTCTCCTCCTTTTAGAAAAATCATCAACAAATTTATATTGTTCGTAATAGTCCGAAGCTTCTTTACCAGTTAAAAACCTGATTTTACCAAAAAGGGTGTCTATTTTTTTCGCAATATTCTCTAATCTTTTACTCCGATAATAGTATAAGCCATAACCTTTCGGATTATCGTCTCTTAATTCATCACCAGCCCCATGGATAATAAATATATAGGGGAGAAAATTTTCCATCCCCATTATATCTCTCACTTTAAATACATCTATAAAGTGATTGCCCTTACCAAAATCCCAGACTACCTTTATGCCATTAACTTTTATATCAGAGGACTTTACAGAAATTGTAGACACTTTATCAATTAAAGTTTCTATCTGGGGAAGTTCTGCTAATCCACCAACTAACATCCCACAGGCATTAGGTAAGAGATCTAATATCATTAATTCTAAAGTCCCATTCCCCCATTCGATCTTTCCTCCATAACCAAAGCCATTGTTCCATCTTTCTGCATTTCGGGTAATAGTAGCATCAGGGGTTGATATAAAAGTAGCATCTGCTTTTAAACCAAGTTTTTCTTGAAGAAAATGAATCTTAGCTATTCCGTAAACCATATTAGCAGCACATAATTTCATACCATTATCATTAATTCCAGTCATAAAGAGATGATCTTTAGCTCTACTAAGATATTCTTCTCTATCCATTTCTACTCCTTTCTAAATATCTTTTACATTCCTAGTTGCTATTTAGCTGCAGGTAAAATTGCTTCCAGCATTTTTAGGTAAGATATACCCTTTATTTTTGCTAACTTTACAAGATGACCTTCTCAACGACAACCTGAATTCAAATTTATTTTAAAAGGATAGTAATAAAATTTTTGGATATTTAAATATAATAAAAGGGTAATTTTAATTATAATTCTTATAATTTTGAGCAAAGTTTGGAAGATCAAAGGCTGCTCTATGTATATCTTTATTATAATATTTTAAATTCTGAAGTTTTAAAGCCCTTGGTTCATCAAAATCATTTAAGGGATGGTATCTCCTGGAACAGAAAGCAAAACCGATCATTCCACTAGGATAGGTGGGTACTAAAGTATAATAGTATTTTGAAATAGAATAAATATTTTTAATAAAGGAGAATAAACTCTTGATGGTGCTCTGGTGGTAGAAAAACGATTCTGCTTGGGTAACTACAATTCCATCATCTTTTAAAGCTCGATACATTGCTTCATAAAACTCTCTTCTGAATAAAACTTCTGCAGAACCTACGGGATCAGAAGAATCAACTATAATTAGGTCATATTCATTTTTTTGGGCTTTTATAAATTTATTTCCATCTTCACAATGTATTTTTACTTTAGAATTATTAAAACTGCCAGCTAATTTTGGAAAATATTTTTTACAAATTTCTATTACTTTTCTATCAATTTCGCAGACTTCTACTTCTCTAACACTATCATGTTTTAAAATCTCTCTCACTGTTCCCCCATCCCCTCCCCCAATTACCAGAACTTTTTGTGCTTTTGAATGAACACATAAAGGAACATGGGCAATCATTTCATGATAACAGAATTCATCAGCCTCAGTGAGCATAATTACCCCGTCGATAAGTAAAACCTTACCAAAAGCTTCACTATCTACCACTTCAATTTCTTGAAATTCTGATTTAACCTTTTCTAGAGATTTTTTAATCTTTATCTTTAAAGTTCTGCCTTTTTCTATTTCATATTTTTCTTCTATCCAGATGTCTTTATGATTCAAATATTTTAGCCCCTTAAAATATAATGCATTTTAACTTCTTTTGACTTAAAATAATTCTTGGTAAATTCTGTTACTACCGAAGGATCATAATATTTACAACTAAATATATCTAGATAAGCGTTATTAGTACTATTTGCAAAATGTCCTGAAATTAAAGAAGTTTCAATCAACTGCACCATAGAAAACCCAGCAACTCTCTCGTCTTCACCAAAATGAACAACTTGAGTATCCCCAAATTGTTTCATTTCAATTAATTCACAAAGTTCTTTAACATATCTTTTTATTGCTTCTGCATCTCTTATGATTTGAGGGTCACAATTATAAAGATCTACGCTAGTTAACAAACCCCAGGATTTATTAGCATAAAACTCTTTCTTAAAATTTTTCATTTTTTACACACCTCTGGCTTATGTAAAAGTTTTACTGGAAAATCTAAAATCCCTCTCTTCACTTCAATCATAGAAATATTGCCTACTTCTAACTCCCTTTTAAGGTATTCTAAGGCTAAGTTACTTTTAATCTCATCGCCACAGGTAAAAATATCTAAAGCACAATAACCATATTCTGGCCAGGTATGGATGGAGAAATGAGATTCTGAAATCACTACCACTCCACTCACTCCATGGGGAGAAAATTTATGGAAGTTTGAATTTAAGGTAGTTGCTCCTGAAATTCTTACTGACTCTAGTAATAGTTCCTCCATTTTTGACACATTGTTTATTACTTTTGTATTACAATTATACAGCTCTACCAATAAATGATTTCCTAAATAGTTCATCCCTCTATTTCGCGATATATGCCCACATATCGCCCCCCTTTCTTTAATAAATTAGCCACCTATATCATTTACTACTTTCTTGATATTTGGTAGCTTTAAAAATACCACTAAAATACAAATGATAATATATCAAAATAGTTTGAATTTAGCAATACTTTTTAATATTTTTTTTAAATATTTTTTCTAAAAGAAGGAAGGGAGAAATAAATTTTTTTCTAATCGACATCTATCATCTAGGATCATCTAGTATTTAGACTATGATTGGCCAAATATTCTGGTAAAGATTATATCTATATTACGCAGGTAAGTCTGATAATCAAAACATTCTTCTATCTCTAATTTTGTTAAATATTGGCCTACTTCCGCGTTTTCTAATAAGAGAGCTTTAAAATCGTCTTGGCCCTGCCAAACCTGCATAGAAATCCTCTGCACCATCTTATAGGCCTCCTCTCGAGAAAGACCTCTTTTAATCAGTTCTAACATTATCTTTTGAGAAAATATTAAACCTTTAGTCTTTTCTAAATTTTGCTTCATATGTTCAGGATAAATATTTAAATTAGTAATAAGATTAGTAAATTTCTGTAACATATAATCTATTAGAATATTACTATCTGGGATAATAATGCGCTCAGCTGAGGAGTGAGATATGTCTCTTTCATTCCATAGATTTATATTTTCCATGGCGGCAATGGCATTAGCTCTCACTACTCGGGAAAGCCCACAAACTCTCTCACAAATTATGGGATTTCTCTTGTGAGGCATAGCCGAAGAACCCTTCTGTCCTATGGCAAATTTTTCTTCTACTTCATAAATTTCCGTTCTCTGTAAAGTTCGTATTTCAGTAGTAAATTTTTCTAAAGAACTAGCAACTAAAGCCAAAATAGTCATATAATAAGCATGTCTATCTCTTTGGATAATCTGATTAGAAATTTTTGCTGGTTTTAGGCTAAGTTCTTTACAGACATATTCCTCTACGTAGGGATCAAAGTGAGCAAAGGTCCCTACTGCCCCCGATATTTTGCCATAACTTATTTCTTCTTTGGCTCTCTTTATCCTTTCTAAATTTCTCTGCATCTCTGAAAACCATAAAGCAAATTTAAAGCCCAAAGTTATTGGCTCAGCATGAACGCCATGAGTCCTTCCCACCATCAAGGTATATTTATGCTCTAGGGCTTTTTCTTTTAATACTCTTATCAATCTTTCAATATCTTCAATGATTATTTCTGCAGATTGTTTTAATTCTAAAGCTAAGGAAGTATCCAAAATATCAGAAGAGGTTAACCCTTGATGAAAATAACGAGAATATTTTCCTAAATTTTCTCCCACTGCGGTAGTAAAAGCTAATACATCATGCTGAGTTATCTTTTCAATTTCCTGAATGCGGGCTACAGAATAGCGAGCATTTTTTTTGATATTTTCGATTGCATCTTTATCTATCTTCTTCAATTGAAATAGAGCTTCACAAGCTAAAAGTTCTATCTCTAACCAAATCTTATATTTATTCTCCTCTTGCCAGATATTTTTCATAGCCGGAAGAGCATATCGGTCAATCATTATGGTCACCTCTTAGTTAGTTAGCTGGTTAGCTAGTTAATTGGTTAGTTAGTTATTAAATACAAGATACAAGTTTACAGTTGTCTTTGATCAGCTAGTCTACCTATCTGCCAGTCAATTTAACATTTATTTTATTCATTTAAATATTTTTTCTCTGATAATAGTTTGTCTTCTTTGGGGACCAACTGATAGAATAACCATTTTGGTTTTTATTAATTCTTCTATACGGTGAATATAATCCTTTAACTGGAGAGGAAGGTCTTCATAATTAGTTACCTGAGAAATATCTTTCTTCCATCCTTTCATTTCTTCGTATACTGGAATACATTTCTGTAAAGTCTCTAAACTAGCTGGAAATTCTTTTATCAATTTTCCATCATATTTATAAGAAGTACATATCTTAATTTTATCTAAATCGCTCAGAACATCTATCTTAGTTAAAGCTACGCTGTCCATTCCATTTATTCTAACTGCATAGTTTACTACTACTGCATCAAACCAACCACACCTTCGAGGTCTTCCCGTAGTTGCTCCAAACTCTCTACCTTTTTGGCGTATATATTCTTCTATTCCCCCTTGCATTTCAGTGGGTAAAGGTCCTCTTCCTACTCGAGTAGTATAGGCTTTAGTTATTCC
The DNA here is from genome assembly GCA_041490145.1 of Atribacterota bacterium. Lineage (GTDB taxonomy): Bacteria > Atribacterota > Phoenicimicrobiia > Phoenicimicrobiales > Phoenicimicrobiaceae > Infernicultor. Next base: position 795 of record JBGPSO010000067.1, on the reverse strand, counting down.
TATAACTTTGTCTATCTTAGTAGGACCTACTCCTGTTCCCACACAAGCACCACCAGCAATTGGATGAGAGGAAGTCACATAAGGAAAAGTACCATGATCAACATCCAAGAGAGTTCCTTGAGCGCCTTCAAATAATATTTTTTTATCTTCCTTAATAGCCTGATTCAAATATAAGGATACATCCATTAAATATTTTTTCAGTAATTGACCATATTCTTGATATTTTTTTATAAGGTTAATCTTTTCTTGATTAGACATCTTAAGTCCATATAATTTATTAAAGACTTCGTTCTTTTCTTTCCAATTAATCTCTAGTTTTTTTGATAAGGACTTTTCATCAATTAGATCTACCATTCTTATCCCGGTACGAGCAATTTTATCTATATAAGCTGGACCAATACCTCTTTTAGTCGTACCTAATTTATCTTTTCCTCTTTTTTTTTCCTTTAACTCATCTAAGGTTTTATGGTAAGGAAAGACAATGTGGGTTTTAGGATCTATGAATAATCTACCGTCAATTTCTACACCTTCTTTTCTTAAATTTTCCATTTCCTGCAATAAAGATTCTGGATCTACTACTACTCCATTACCGATAAGACATTTTTTTCCTTTATGTAAAATGCCAGAGGGTATGAGGTGAAAGATAAATTGCTTATCTCCTATTACTACGGTATGACCAGCATTGCAGCCACCTTGATATCTCACGATAATGTCTGCTTCCTCGGAAAGTAAATCAGTTATTTTTCCTTTTCCTTCATCTCCCCATTGAGATCCAACTACCACCAATGTTGACAT
>JBGPSO010000066.1:0-7748 GCA_041490145.1 Atribacterota bacterium | reverse complement strand
CTTAAATCTTGCTTTTTACTCCATCATACATCTGGCCACCATATTTTTCATCTAAGAGATAGGAAGTGATAAAGGCTTTAGGATCATACTCCATAGATATCTCTTTCACCTTAGTGAAGTAACTTCTTTCACATATAACTCTTAAAACTTGCACTTCCCCGTCTTTACCATATCCTATATTTCGAGTAATTCCAAACCCTTCATCCCAAAGTTTCTGTTCAATCTCCTGCCACTTATTCTTGGAAATAATTCCTACTGAAATTAATTCTTTAGATAATTTATCCGATACATATATCCCGACTACATTTCCGGTGGCAAAACCCCCGCAATAAGCTACGACATTTAGCCAATTACCGATATCCTGTATTACCTTACTTACAATGAGGATAAAGATCATAACTTCAAAAAAACCAAGTATAGCGGAAACAAGCTTTCTTCTTCTCACTATCATCTGAACTCTAAAGGTCCCCATAGTCACATCTATAACTCTGCATAAAAAAATAATTAACGCCCCCAAATAGAGATTAGAATCCATAACTCTAAAAATTATATCCATTTATATCCATACCCTTCTCTCTCTTATTTTTATTTTCTGCTTTATCTTAAATTTCAGGCAATTACAATACTATAATACACCAAAATTAATTTTTCAACCACTCTTTCCGAGATTTTTTAATTATTTTCCCTGACTCCTCACCTTTTTTTTCTTTCTTTCTTTAAATTTTAAAGATATAATAAATAAAATATAATCAATGAAGGAGAAGTAAATAAATCAATGAAAGCAGAAATTATCAGTATAGGCAGCGAAATATTAAGAGGGCAAATCGTAGATACCAACGCTAATTTTATCGCTCAAAAATTAACTGAACTCAGTATTGACCTAAATTATATTTCAGCAGTTGGCGATAATCAAAAAACGCTTTTATCTCTTCTAAAAAAAGCTCTTAGTCGTTCTGATTTGATTATTACTACCGGTGGATTAGGACCTACGGAAGATGATATTACCTACCAAGTTATTGCTAAAACTTTACACCTTAAGCTAATAAAATCTCCAGAAGCTGAAAAAAACTTAAAAAGGATTCTCCATAGCATAAAAATAAAACTTTCACCAAGTAATCTTAAACAAGCTCACCTTCCAGAAGGAGCAAAAGTAATCATCAATAAATATGGCACTGCCCCGGCTATGATTCTGGAAAAAGATAATAAAATTATATCTTCTTTCCCTGGTGTCCCTTATGAAATGAAGAAGCTGATAGAAGAAAATCTTATCCCTTATCTAAAAGAAAAATTTCCACCTTCTGTAATTAAAAAGTCAAAAACTTTAAAAATTACTGGTCTGGGAGAGTCATCAGTTAATGAACTTATTCGTAATTATATAAATGAACAAACTAATTTTTCTTTTGGTATCTATGCTAATCCGGAAGATATCCAAATCCAGATAACTACCCAAGCTCCTACCGAAAAAGAAGTAGACCAACTGTTACAATTTTCATCTAATCAACTAACCAAAATATTAGGTAATTATGTTTATGGGACTGATCAACAGAGCTTAGAAGAAGTCGTGGGAAATCTATTAAAAGCAAAGAATATCAAAGTAGCTGTAGCAGAATCCTGCAGCGGAGGTATGTTAGGAGAAATGATTACTAATATACCGGGAAGCTCTGAATATTTTCAAGGTGGAGTAATAAGCTATAACGCTAAAATCAAAGAAGAGCTGTTAAAAGTACCTCAGGAAATAATTAAAAAATACGGCGAAGTAAGCGAACAAGTAGCTCGTTTAATGGCAGAAGGGGTACGAAAGTGCTGTTACAGTGATATTGGAATAAGTATTACCGGTATCGCTGGTCCGGGAGGAGCCACTGAAAAGAAGCAAGTAGGGCTGGTCTATATGGCTTTAGCTAATGGTAAAAAGACTCTTATCCAGAAACACCAGTTATTCGGAAATCGGCAACAAATCCGTTTAAGAGCCTCCCGCCGCGCTTTAAATCTCCTTCGAATGTATCTGACAAAAAAATGATGAAGCCGTTTTATATTCCTCTACTAATGTATTAATAAGCTCTTTAACCGAGATAATTTTTTTCACGCGATAGGCATTAGCTCCGGCAAAAGAAAATCCATCCTCAAGTTTTCCTTGTTGAGCATTAGTTAGAGCGAGAGCAATACAATAAGGTGAATTTTCGAAATTACAAGTCTTCAAACACCTCCAGGGACATTTAAAAGGTTTCCTAATCCCAGCTGATACTTCTTCAAGAAATTTATTATTGATTGCTCGACCAGGTAAGCCAACCGGGCTATCAATTATAATTAAATCCTCTTTTTTACATTTTAAATAATTTTCTTTGAATTTTAAGGAAGCATCACACTCATAAGTAGCTACAAATCTAGTGGCCATCTGCACTCCTTGAGCTCCCAATTGAATATATTTGTAAATATCCGCTCCGGTATAGATACCTCCGGCAGCAATTACTGGAATATTTTTATTAGAATGCTCCTCATAGGTCTTTATCACCGAAATTATTTCGGGCAATAACTTTTCCAGTGAAAAACTAGGATTATTAATCTGCTCTTTTTTAAAGCCCAGATGTCCGCCAGCCAATGGCCCTTCAACAACCACACCGTCAGGTATATGCTGGTAATTTTTTTGCCAATATTGAAATATAACTTTAGCTGCTCTGGCTGATGAAACTATAGGAATAACCTTAGTTTTATTTTCTTTTAATTTATCGGGAAGTAATACTTTAAGATTTCTTAAGGGCAGCCCTGCTCCCAGTAAAACTAAATCTGCTTCTTCTTCTATTGCAACTTTTATAATATCATAAAAATCAGAAAGAGCGACCATTACATTTACACCTATAATTCCTCTGGTCATTTTCTTTGCTTTTCTTATCTCTTTTCTTAAGGCTCTTTTATTTGCTTCACTAAAATTTGTGGCAAAATCAGGCTCAAGCATGCCAATACCTGCCGTCGCAATAACCCCAATGCCACCTTGGTTAGCCACTGCTGAAGCTAAGCCTGACAAAGAAATACCTACGCCCATTCCCCCTTGAACAATAGGAAGGCTGGCCTTTAAATCACCTATTCTTAATTTAGGTATTTCATTTAAATTCATATATCTTTAATCTCTTCCCGGATATTATAAAACTGCAAGTATATTTTATCCATTTTTTAAAATATTATAACATTAAATTATATATTGATATATAAATTTAAAATTAATTTTTAATTATTCTAACCTCTTTAAATATTAACCATTGCTTTAAAGATCTCGACTCCCTGGTTTAACTGCCGGAATCCCTTTTTTGCATAAAGGGCATACTTCGGGTAAATAAGTCTTGATGTCTAAAGTCAATAAACTTTGAGTCTTAACTCCAAAATCAATCTTTCCTCCACTACGATCAATTAATGCTCCTACTCCTACCACTTTCCCTTGTCTTTCTTTTACTATAGCTATAACTTCTTTTACCGAACTCCCTGTGGTAGTGACATCTTCCACCACCAAAACTTTTTCTCCTTTTTTTATCTTAAAACTACGTCGTAAAGTCATCTTTCCATTTTCTCTTTCCGTAAAAATTGCTCTAACCCAGGGCCCTAAAACTCGAGCCATTACATGAGCCATAATAATAGCACCCACGGCAGGCCCCACAATTACATCAACGTCATCACCTCTAAATTTTTTTCCTAACTCACTACATAAATTATTCATAAATTCTGGATACTGCATAACTTGAGCACATTGAATATAAATATCGCTATGCACACCTGAAGTTAATTTAAAATGTCCTTTTTGAATTGCTCCTGCTTCTTCAAATTTCCTCATTACCTCCTCAGTATTAATAACCATCTTTTAAAACTTCCTCCATTTCTTTTAAAATTTCTTGAGACGCCTTTACTGGATTGGTGGCATTGGTTATAGGCCTTCCTATTACTATAAAATCAGCCCCTAATTTTATGGCTTCTTGGGGAGTCATTGTCCTTTTCTGGTCATCATCAGATTTACCAGCCAGACGTATGCCGGGAGTTAAAATCACAAAACCTTCCCCGCAGGCAGCTCTGAGGGCTTTAATCTCCCAGGGAGAAGCCACCACTCCATCAAGACCAGCAGCTTTCGCTAATTTAGCTAAATGAACCACTTGTTCTTCTAAACTTTTTTTTATGCCGATTTCTTTTTCTAATATTTCTTGATTAATGCTGGTAAGTAAGGTCACTCCTAAAATTAAAGGTTTGCTGATACCTAAGGCAAAACTTAATTTTTTACTTGCTTCTACTGCCGCCTTCATCATTTCATATCCACCGGAAGTATGGATATCAAAAATATATACCCCTAATTTGCTCACTACTTCCGCTGCTCGAGCAACGGTGTTGGGAATATCGTGAAACTTTAAATCTAAAAAAACTTTACCTCCTTTCTCCTGTACCATTTTGATAACCTTATTCCCTTCAGCAGTAAAGAGTTGATTCCCAATTTTAAAAACCCCCACATAATCAGTCAATTTATCAACCAATTCCTCTGCTTTTTTAAAGCTATTTACATCAAGGGCCAGGACCAATCTTTCCCGTGCGGATAATTTCATTATTTTCCCTCCTATCTTTTATTTTAAATCTTTAGGCTACCTACCAATTCATTTATATCTTTGATTTTATTCTCTACCAGATATTCTTCTATTCCCTTTATAATTTCTATTGCTGCTTTGGGATTAACTAAATTTGCGGTCCCTATGCTTACTGCTCTCGCCCCAGCAATTATAAATTCCAGGGCATCCTCTGCCTTCATTATTCCGCCCATCCCAATTATAGGGATATTTACGGTCTGAAAAACCTGCCATACCATCCACAGAGCTACCGGCTTTACCGCCGGACCAGATAGCCCACCACTGATATTAGCTAATTTAGGTCTTCTTAAGCTGACATCTACAGCCATTCCGACTAAGGTATTTATTAAGGATAGAGCATCGGCTCCAGCCTCTTCTGCCGCTTGAGCAATTACTTTAATATCTGTCACATTGGGAGATAATTTTACAATAAGGGGAAGAGTAGTGACTTTCCGAATATTATTTACCACTTTATAAGTTAATTGAGCTTCGGTTCCCCAAACCATTCCTCCTTTTTGGACATTAGGGCAGGAAATATTAATCTCCAGACCGGCAATCCCTTTTTCTTGAGAAATATTATCTAACTTTCGGGCTAATTCAACATATTCTTCAAGGGTATCCCCAGAAATATTTATTATTACCGGAGTAGTAAATTTTTGTAGATAGGGTAATTTTTTATTAATTAAAACTTCTACTCCTACATTTTGTAAACCAATAGCATTAAGGATGCCGGAGGGAGTTTCTATAATTCGAGGAGGTGGGTTTCCCCTCTTCGGTTTTAGAGTAATTCCTTTTAATACTATTGCTCCCAATTTATCCAAATCAATAAAGGGAGAAAACTCTTCGCCATAACCAAAAGTCCCTGAGGCGGTCATCACTGGATTTTTCATCCTTATTCCTCCCACTTCTACCTCTAATTGGGGTTTTTTAGTCATCCCATATCACCTCGCTAGCCTTAAAGACCGGCCCATCTATACAGACTCTTTTATAATCATATTCTTCTTTATTATTATTCTTTTCTTTGGTTTTTATTTTACAAACACACCCCAAACATGCTCCAATTCCACAACCCATATGTTCTTCCAAAGATACCTGACCATCAATATTTACCTTTGAGGCAATCTCAGCAATCTTTCTCAACATAGGTTTTGGTCCACAAGTAAATATCTGATCTGGTAACCATCCTTCTTGGATATCTTCTTCTAATAAATTAGTAATCAAACCCTTATGTTTATAACTTCCATCATTAGTAACAATATCAACCTTTGCCCCCAAACTTCTGAAGCTTTTCTCACCCAGGACCAGTTCTCTTTTTAAGGCACCTATCAAGACTCGTACTTCCTTACCTTGTCTTATAGATTCTTCAGCTAAAGCCAATAAAGAAGCAACACCTATGCCTCCACCAACTATCATAATCTTCTGACTTTGGGGGTAAATATTAAAACCATTTCCAAGAGGACCTAAAATATCTAATTCATCTCCCATGGCCTTTTGGGATAATAATTTGGTGCCTTCTCCCACTACCTGGAATAAGATAAAGGTCTCTCCTTTTTCTTTATCTATCCTGTGGATACTTATCGGTCGGCGGAGTAGAGGGTAATAATCCTGACTGCATTTAATATGAATAAATTGCCCCGGAAGAGCAGTTTGGGTAATTTCTGGAGCTTTTAATTTCATCAGATAAATATTTGGAACTACTTCTTTTTGGGATAAAATCTTTACTTTAATATTTAGAATCAAAATCACCTACTTTCGTTAATTAACCGATTGACAAACTGTGTAATATGTAATATGCAATAAGTGATATGCAACTTGTAATTTAAAATTTGTCACTAATTACTCATCACTTATCACTGTATTCCTATACGCTAAACGCTATACGCTCCACGCTAATTTTACGCTATCTCTATATCTTTTATCGCTATTCCTACTTGGTCTTCCCCGTCCACTTCCGTTAACTTGACTTTAATTATCTCTTTCTTGGAAGTAGGGATATTTTTACCGATATAGTCGGCCCGAATAGGAAGCTCTCGATGTCCTCTGTCTATAAGAACCGCTAATTGTATCACCTGGGGTCTTCCTAAATCTACTATTGCATCCATTGCCGCCCTAGTGGTTCTTCCGGTATAAAGGACATCATCAACCAGTACTATTTTTTTCTGGGATACATCAAAGGGTATTTCCGTTTTGAGCACCAGTGGTTGACGAGCAACCAAAGATAAATCATCCCGATAGAGAGTTATATCTAATATTCCTACCGGGATTTCTTTTTTTTCTATTTTAAAAATCTCCTGGGCTAATCTTTTGGCCAGAAAAACTCCTCTGGTCCTTATTCCAACAAGGGTTAGGTCGGTAATCCCTTTATTTTTTTCCACTATCTCATGGGCAATTCTTACTAAGGTCCTTCTAATCTCATTTTCCCCCATCACCACAGTCTTTTCCTGTATATCCATTTTTTTAAAACCTCCTCTTCTACGACACCTATATTTAAATAAAAAATCCCTTATCAACCCATTCTGGCTGATAAGGGGGTAATAGTTTTTCCTTATCAGCCTCACTGGACTGATGTTAAAGGAAGATATATTTTATTTATATAATAAAATATCCTCTTATTAATGAACAATAAGAGGATATAATTTTCTCTTTTTATCCCCTTATTAGTCTCTCCGTACTATTTTAAAAGGGCAATTTATAATTTGTTTTTATAATAATATATTAAAAGTTCTCAGCAGTCAAATAATTTTTGTGCATTGTCCAGGAAATATTATACAATTTTTAAATTATGGATATTCTCATCTCTACTGCTATGATTAAAGTTTATGATTTTAGTTAATTTATAGTAAGAGTAAAGGCTTATAATATAAGGGTTTCAAGGGCAGAATGCGAAAAAACGTTCTTTTTCGCATTATTTTAAGTCGAGCTATGGTTTTACCCCTCAAAAATGGCTTTTTTTAGCTAAATTTTCACCCCTCCAAAAAAAGGCACTCTACGTGCGTTTTAAGGGCATTCCTGAAGGGGTAATTTTTTAAATAATGGGGACCGTTGTACCAGCTCAATAATTCGGTAACTTTTTCTAACTTTTCATAGGGGGTTATATACTCCAATCCCCCGTGTCTTCTTAAGTGGTTATATTCAAATAAGAAGTTTCCTAGATTATAG
>JBGPSO010000065.1:0-7752 GCA_041490145.1 Atribacterota bacterium | reverse complement strand
TACTATATACCGAGACAGTTCTCTCTTGTCTTTGTTTTTACTCGATACTATATACTCGATACTCGATACTGTTTTTATACTGTTTTATTATACTATTTTTAATTATACTACATAACCTTTTAAAAATCCTTCTTTTTTTTATAAATATTATAAAAAAAAATTATTAATTAAAATTAATATAAATAATATAATAGTTAATGAACTAAAAAATCATTAAAGTATCTTCTTCAAAACCTTTCTCTTTATATTCTTCTTGTTCTTGAGGTTTAATCGGTTCTTTTTCGATTTGCTTATCCTCTGGTATTTTAGTTTCTATTTCCTCTTCAACTACTGTTACTGTTTCTTTATTAGATTGCTGATATTGAATATTTTGATAATGTATAAATCTAATCCCTAAAACGATTAGAATAACTGTGATTAATATTATTACTATAATACCAGTATTTTTTAATTTAAGCCATTGATTCATAAATATATTCCCTAATTTAATTATTAATTATATACGATTAGTATACTTCTTTCCAGTAGACCTTCTGGTATTGGCCAGTACTTGGAAAATAAGGAGGAAGGTTCCCGCCGGCCGGATTAGCCATGCGGGTATCATATTGATAATTCTTGCTATAACCGGATACCTTTACTCCCGCATTATGCGTTCCTACCGGTCCTCTTTGCTTCTGAATCAAACCGCCCAGCAAACTTAAGGTACCTTTTAAAGTGCTTTGCCAACCAGAATAAAAGAAAGAAGTACTCAGAGCCATGATAATTGCATCTATTTCAATATTCTGAGGATCACTAGGACCAGAAACAATTTTTACATCATTAGCAGCAATCAAACCCAAACTGTCTTCGATTCCTTCAATATCATCTTCAAAAAGACTTTTACTTGTATCTCTATCGTAATAATAAATATTATTAGTAATATTAATTGATTCAGTTGAGGCAATACTCATTTTCCCTCGATGATTATTGCCATAAAGACTGTTAATTGAACCATCGATAAATAATAAGCCATTAGTAATCCCTTCATAACTGGTATAAGTATTTGTGCCTTCTTTAACCAAAGTAGTATTAGCAGGTATGGTAGTTCCTGCTGGTACTGTTATTGTATTCAGGGTACTTTCTGTCGATAAAGTTATAGGGCTTAAGACAGAAGTAATGGTAGTAGTATTCCCTCCCTGAACAAAAGTAATTTTGGAATTAGGATCGTCAGCATTGTCAACATCTAAATTTATACTAGTTACATCACCCTTCACATATATACCCCCGGTTACTTCCGTATCCATTCCGCCTGCACTAGGTACGTAAACATCATTACTTGGTAAGGCTTGAATACCTGATTTTCCCAAGGAGCCGCCGGCAATTCTCTGCAGACTTTTTTCATCATCAAGGTCACTAATTTTTCGATATTGAGGAAGAGGAATATTAGAAACCCCCAGGGCATAGTCATTATGAAAACCCGGAAAATTATCTCCATTTGGATGGTAGGCATCACCCCAAAAGTCAATAGTATTTTCCGTAGATGTAACTTCACCATAAAAATTAGGCTCACCAACTATATGAAATTGACTATTGCTATGAACCTTTCCCCCAAAAATATCATCTCCGATAAACCATATTTTTTGGCCGACATAACTTCCTGAACCAGATATATTCGAATTATCGGGGAAAAGTTCCAGGTTAGAAAAATAAGCGTATTCAGCAAAGTTAGTGATCATAACCATCGTTTTAATCTTCCGAGAAACCCGAGAATCATCCGCTCGGGTAATCCAGCCTTCTGTCTCTATAATATATCCTGCAACTGTACTAGCCGGGTTATCATCAATAGATAAAAAAACGGTATATTTACCGGTATTCAGTTCATCAAATGTATGGTTTCTATCAAAATTTACCGGTGGAATATCTTTGGCGAGAGGAGGCGTTTCCTGTTTTTCCAGCCAGTTAATCGCCCGTTCTACTCCTGCATCAGCAAGATAAAAAGCCTTGGTAGATTCTTCCTGAAGAGTAGAGAGTTTTATATCGTTTCGAGTCATAGTGAGCAAGGCAATTCCAAAGCTAGTTAGAATAAAAACGAATATCAAGGTAGCCAGTAAAGCCATCCCCTTCTGGGAGATAAGATTTTTTTTCAAGAGTGGAAAAATTCTATTATTTTTTTTCATTAATAAACACTCCCCTTCCAATAAGCCAACATAAATAAAAATGAAACTAATTTTATTTAAAATTTCTAAGATTAACTGCGGTATTAAGAGTAATATCAGCCGCTCCATCACGGTCAACGTCAATCTGCATCAAAATGTTTATCCGTGAACTTTTAGGATAAGTAAATTGTAAATTCAACACATCATTAATGAGGGGGAGGGTATTACTTCCCTCTGAGTTAACAATAATACGTTCAATCGGATCATATGGGACTCCAGACCAGTAATAGGTTACCTGATATCCGGCAGCACCATCCAAAGGAGGAATTTGTACTTCAACAGACCATGTGTTGGAGGGAGGAGTCAGAACGCTACTACCATGCCGAAGCTCTCTTACCATGTAATCCATAGCCTGCCGGGCATTTCGCTGAGCTTCCAGCTGAGAATCTCCAGAAACGTAGGAACGCACACCGCCGGAAAATAAAGCGACTAATCCTAAAGTAATAAAAGCAAGTATGCCAATCACTACCATAAGTTCAATCAGGCTAAAGCCGTAAGGTGACTTTATTAGTTTTTTTGGTTTTTTCAAAACAATTCTAAACATTATTTCCTCTTTATCCATATCATTTTTAACTAAACAACCAGATCAGGGCTTAAAAATTCCAATTGATAAATATTCGGAGGTCTATTTAGATAAGTACCATGGAATTGAATAATAATAGTTCTATCCGTGATTTCCTGATTATAATCTAATTCCACCGTGTAGGTTCCTTCAATCAGGTCCTGATGCGTGCTAAATCCGCTGTTAATCACGAGGAAATATGGGGATATTGTGTATATTGGAACCAAAGGATAATTCGAGGTCCAGGTCCTTCTAATTTTAATATTAGAAGGATTATCCTTTTCAAAAATAGTAATTCTTTGTAGTCTTTCCGAGGCTGATCCTTCTTTCCAGGCCAGATCGATCTGGGTTATTGCAATGGTACCACCCAAAACATCGATATCAAATAATACTTTACTTTTATCTCCTACCCACCACAACCATACCCATCTTCCTCCATATCGAATATTTGGTTCTTCTGCCGGCCGAATGATTCGGGAAGCTACTTGTACCGTAACAGTTCTTCCCTCGATAATTCCTTCACAATTAACCGTAATATCTACATCCCCTTCAAACCCGCTATTAGCACAGATATAAGTAGTACTAATCTGGCTATGACCTGCGGGTAAAGTCAAGGGAATATTATTAACCGTTCCTTGATCCGGGCTAAGGTTGAAAGTCAGAGTTTTTTCTTCATCAAAAGAAGAATAATTTCCGTTAAAATCTTTCAGTTCAATAGTTAAGGTAGAAGAATCATTACCATTGTTGAGTATAATATCGGGTATGGCAACTATTTCCAGGTGGTCAGGGGGACCGGCTGCTACGGTCAGCGTCTCGGTATCCGGGATTAAGGGTACATATCCTGATCCTCCCGAAGTGGTATCTTGTGCCTTAATTTCTACAATACCGGGAGTTGCAGTGGAAGTAAAGGTAGTGGAAAGAGAACTCTGCCCGGTAAAAATTAAAGTATTAGTAGCCAAAGAACCACTTTCACTTCCGGATAAAAGGGAAAGAGTAATCGTTCCAACAAAACCGGAAACTGGTACGCCAGTTGCATTCTTTATGGTAACGGTGATATCTGATAAAATAGATCCACCCACATATCCTAGGATAAAGATACTTTTGGGCTCTGCCTCGATATCAATTTGATATGGCGGGCCGCTAGTAACATTAATGGTTTCTGTATCCGGTGTCAATGGAGTACTTGATGTTACATCAGTTGCTTCAATGACTGCTACTCCCTCCTGGTCGGAGGAAGTAAATAAAGTTGTTTTTACATTTTCTTCATTAAAATTGATAGTAATGGTATCATCCCCCACAGGCGGATTTCCCAAATCACCGGTATTTTGCCCGGAAGTAATAGATAATTGAACTGTACCAGTCCAGATAGCAGCAAGATAACCATTTGCATCTTCTATCCTGATTGTAAGTGTGGAGGTCTGCCCATTAATTAAAATTGAACCTGGGTCAACCACCAGATTGATTTTTATCGGAGCTCCTCCGGTTATGGTAATGGTATCTGAATCAGAAAATAATCCTGCTGATTCAGCCTCTATATCCACCTTTCCAGCATCAATAGAGGTAAAGGTGGTAAATAAATAACTTTCTCCAATAAAGGTCAAGGATTTATCGGTTAAAGTTCCTAAAACTGGGGCGGCAGGAATCAAGGATAAATCAACCTGTCCATTATAGGAAATGGGATAATTATCCTGGTCCAGTATGGTTACTTTAATTGACGAGGTCCCCTTTACATCAATAGAAGTAGGGTTAGCACTAACTAAGATGGCAGTGGGAACATCTTCACTGGGAGGGGCAAGAGCCGTGCTTTGTAAATTTTCTATGCGAATTTGTGTATTTTCCCCATTTCTTTTCTGCCAGCTGACTGTCGTAATTATTTTTCTTAGCGTAGTCGGTTGTCCATCCTCAACAACAATTTCAACATCGACTACGGCATTAAAATTCTTTCCCGAAACAACAATCGGGTTTTTAAGATCGGGATAAGTGCCTGCATCAAGTAATTTACCTTTTACCTCTTCTAATTTTTCCTGGGCAATATTGGTGGCAATCGTCCGCATTCGCGCATCACTCATTCCCCAGAAGCCAACTTTATAAGATTGGAATATCCCTAATGAAGTAACACCCAAAATAACCACAGCTACTATTACCTCAACCAATGTAAATCCCTTTTTAGATAATATTCTTTTTATTTTTAACATGTAAATCACCTACCAATTTTCGGGAGGTTCTGGGCTGACTCTTACTCGGGCAGTTACCGGAGTCATAATTACATAAAGAACCTTCCCTATTTTATTTTTCAAAGTAACAGTCCCTCCCATACTGGGAACTCCACTGGGATAAAAATATAAATTATTATCTGTAAAATTAGTGTTAAATAAATCTATATCTGCTAATATTATATCCTGAATTAATTCAGTCTGTCTATAGATTCTATATCTATCTAAAGTTGGCCAAAATTGTAATTTATAATATACCCCCTCATAAAATGCTTTTGATTGTGTATTTTTTAATTCTGAACTCAAAATTGCTGCAGCTGTATTTAATTTATTCCATTGTATCAAATTATTCAAGCTATTTAAAGAAAGACCAAGTAATAAAGCGATTATTCCTACTACTACCATTAATTCAATAATGGTGTAACCTTTAGTACGATTTGTGCTGCGTTTCATACTGCATCTATTTATCTTTCTTTTTTATTATTTTTAATTATAAAGTTTTTTCTGTAAAGTTCTCGGTTTTCAGTTTTAGGCAACGTGCTCCTCTTTTATCGGCTTTTATATTATCCCCATTGTGAACAGCATTCTACTCTCAATCGTAGAAAGAGTTTGTTGACTCAACGTTCCAATCTTCCGTTGTAACCGAGTCTTATCTAAGACACGCAACTGATGACATAGAGCAACAGAATCATTTGCAAGGCCGCCTTCTCCCTTTGAAATAAATACACACGCAGGTAATGATACCCGTCGTAGATTTGTCGTTAAGGGAATAGCTAAAACAGTGGTGGTAAACTTATTAAGTTCATTAGCCTGAAAAACAATCACGGGACGAATACCTGCTTGTTCCGAACCACGAGTTGGGTTGAGATTAGCAAACCATATTTCTCCACGACTTACAACAATCATTTTCTATCTTCCTTAATCAAACTACTCACATAATCAGTCATACCTTCTTCAGCAAGATCTCTGTCCTCTTTGGCAAATTTACTATAAAGTTTGGCTATCCGATTTTCGTCAAACGATGGGGGTGACATAAAGCGTGAACGGAACTTCAAAAATGCCACATATTCTTTCACTTCATGTAATTGCTGTTCATTAAGCGCCTTAATTTCTTTTACAAGACCTTCCTTAACCGTCATACGGCCTCGGCCTCCTTTCTTAATAATTCTATTTGCTTTTTATAAATGGCATGTTGCCTAACGTTTTATAAAGTAACCTCTACTTCTTTAGCAATAAGCCCTGGTTTAGCTTTTATCTCATTAACTTTCTCCATTCCTTCCAAATAGCAAATTATTGCTTCTTTTGCATTTTTTAAAGCCTCTTCTTCACTTTCACCTTGAGTGAAACAACCATCAAGTGCAGGAATAGAGACATTAAATCCTCCTTCTTCGGCTGGTTCCAAAACCACTATAAATTTCATATATGTTCTCTCCTATTTTATATTAACTTTCACCTAATTCTGGATTCCCGCTTCCGCGGGAATGACAGAAGTCTTTTGCGGGCACGATGCATCGTGCCCCTACCATTTTCATAAACGGGTAAATTGATAACCTCACATTTTAATTTTAAATTCCTAAATACCAGGCAATAATCTTTTCGCCCCATAAAAAAGTGATAATCGATCCCAGGGCAATGAATGGTCCAAAGGGAATAGCATCTTCTCTCTTTTTAATCCTCGTCATAATTAAGATAATTCCGATTAATGCCCCTAAGAAAAATCCCAAAAAAAGAGAAATTATGGTATATCTCCAGCCTAAGAAGGCGCCAATCATTGCGGTTAGCTTAACATCTCCTCCCCCCATCGCTTCTTTTTTGAAAATTATAGAGCCAACCCCAGCAATAATTAATATTATCCCTCCTCCGACCAGTGCCCCTAAAGCCGAATTTATAAATGATATATAAGGAACAATAAAACTCAATATCAACCCGACTACTATTCCCGGCAAAGAAATTACATCAGGTATAATCTGTTCCTGCAAATCGATAAAAGCAATAATTACAAGGGCTGATGCTAAAATTATATAAACTAAAGATTGAATGCTTAAACCATAGGTTAGATAAATTATTAAATATATTAACCCAGTTAGAAATTCTACTACCGGATACTGGATAGAGATCTTACTTCCACAATTACGGCATCTGCCTTTTAGTAGGATATAGCTCAATAGAGGTATATTGTCTACTGGTTTTATTTTAGTGCTACATTTAGGGCAATGTGAAGCGGGATATATTATTGATTCGTTTCTTGGAATTCTATAAATGCAAACATTACTAAAACTTCCTACTATTAGACCTAAGCTAAATATTAAAATAATTTCTATCCCATAATACATTTATGCTCCTATGTTCTGTTTTTATCTATTATTTTTATTTTTTAATTATAACATTTAAATGGAGAGCTTCGCCACGACGACCGATACCATCAACCGTAAGGGTGTCTATCCCATCAAAAAAAACCACCACTTCGCCAGGACTGCTCCAGCCATTTTTAGTTTGAGCTTCTCTGGTAATGGGGTTTTGGATATTTAGAGATTTTACAATATTATCTATATCATTCCAGATAAGTACTGGATGTTGGTCTATGATCAATAATTTTATTTCTTTTTCTACCGATTCCACATTTGATTTAATAATTTTTATTTCATTTTGCGCCACATACCAATTATAAAGGCGAGGAGCATAAATAATTATTACTACGATAATAATAACCCAAATTATTAAAGTGATTAAAACTACACCGCGTTTGTTTATCAACATTTCATTTCACATCCTTTTTCATTTT
>JBGPSO010000064.1:0-7803 GCA_041490145.1 Atribacterota bacterium | reverse complement strand
TCATAGGCAATGCCATTGAGAACATCAACCTTCTCACTACAGTCTTCCGGACTTAAAATTCCTTTCAGATCTACCCAGCCAGTTACCTGATCGGTCAGAGGATCAATTCTGGCGATACGTTCGGTTAGCCATATATTAGCAAAGATTTCCCCTTGCACGTATTCTAATTCATTGATTTTGGTCACCGGAACATCGTTTTCGAATACTTCAATCTGTCTAATTTCCTCAAAGGTTTCAGGATCTAAAAAATGTAAGGTGGAAGTACCGTCACTCATAAGCAAATACTTTCCGTCATAAGTAATGCCCCAACCCTCAGTGGGATAATTAAACTCCTGTAGTAATTCAAAATTAGATTTATCATAGACCAAACCAAGATTAGATTTCCAGGTCAATTGAATAATCTTATTCTTATAAATAGTGATACCTTCACCAAAATATTGGTTCGGTAGTTCACGAATCTGTAAGACTTTTCCAGTTTCTAATTCCACTCTACGCAGGTTAGAACATTCATAAAGACCGGTGCCTTCATATAAAACACCATCTTCAAACACCAATCCTTCAGTGAAAGCGCTTTGGTCATGGGGATAGGTATTGGTAATCCGATAAGTATATACAGGAATAACCTTAAAAGCAGTGGGAAGCTCAAAATTTAAACCATAGCCGGTACAAAATAATCCCAATGATACAATGAGTCCTATATAGAATATTCTGAAAAATCGATTCATCATAATTTCCTCAGACAGCTTTTGGTACCGTAGTTATAAATTTTCTTCTGTCTCCCTTACAGAGAATCTGAATTAAGTTGCGTCCGGAATAAGCTGCCGGAGGTAAACCACCACCCGGTTCCACCCACTGTCCTATCATATAAAAATTATCAAGTCCGGATAAAGTTTTCTTCATGCGCAGATTCCAGGTTTCCGGCGTGACCATCCATCCTTCAAAAGTACCCTGCCAGTTACCGGTATAACGATGGAAAGTGACCGGTGTCGCCACATCACGCATCTCCACCTGAGCAGCCATTCCCGGGAAACGTTTATCAAGCAAAGAAACCACCTGGTCGGAAATTTTCTCTTTCTCCGCCCTGTAGCGTTCAGGGTCCTCCCGCAATGATTGCCAGTAGTTATAATCAGAGGGAAGCATAACCTTCAGAACAGTCTTTCCTGCTTCTGTAAAGGTAGGGTCAAAATTGTAGATATATACACCCAAACGCTGCCATTCCTTACCGGCGATAACAACCGGTTTATCCAGAGGAAAGGACAGTCCTGATACGGTATGAGGTATCTCCTCAAATGAACAGTTTACTCCCAGAGCCACATGAATTAAGGGAGGAAAAACAGGAAGGTTATCGTAATAATCGCGAATCTTTTCATCAGCGTATTTACCATCAAGCAAGTTAAAAATAGTTGTATGGCCATCAGCAGCAGAAACAATATAATCCGCCCGGTACTCGCTGCCATCTGCCAACCTGATTCCCACAGCACGATTATTTTCTACAAGTATTTTGACTACCCGTGAATTATAATGAATGTCACCTCCAAGACCGAGATAGCGCTGCTCGATAGACCGTGAAAACGCCAGTGAACCTCCTAACGGATAACCGGCTGATTCTTTATGTAACCAGGCAAGCGTCATCAGAAGAGATAGCATGGGAAATTCGGGAAGCCAAATCAAGGGGAAAGCCTCTCGTAACAAGGGATTGCTGAAGCGTGCTGAAAAATCCTGAATTGATATCTTTCTCCATTTATTTAAAACCGCCATAAATGGAAACATTTTCAATAACATTTTAAGGCCATCAATCGGACCAAACAGCTCCGGTGCTTTTTCAATCGGTAATTCAAGGCGGGTACAATCACGTATGCCTTTGGTGAGCTCTTTTATAACCTTCTCATCTTCCGGCGCAAGTTCCAGCATATGTTTTTCTAATCGGTCAATATTGGCGTACAGTATAAATATCTTACCCTGGCTACCCTCAAAACGTGCATATTCTTCATGATTAATGATCTGTTTCCCCTGAATGGCTCCCAACTCTTCCCAGAAACGGTAAAAGTCTGATCCCGGTTTAGAACCAACCAACCAGGCAAGGCAACCATCAATGGTATATCCTTGACGTTTCCAGGAAGTGCACAGGCCGCCGGGTAAATTGTGCATTTCAAAGATACGGGTTTGATAGTTGTTCATCTGCCCATAACATCCTGCTGATAAACCAGCGATACCTGCTCCGATAATAATTATAGATTTACCTTCCATCTTTACTCCTCCTTATTTAAAAGCTATTTAAATGTATTTCATACACCTAATCATCACCCATTTCGTCTAACGTATCGCAGTTAGGCAAAGTTCCGAAACCATGGTTTCCTCCGCTTAGGATGATCTTTTCTTAGAATAGTAACCCATTAGATGCGCTTGGTTTAGAATATGATCTTCAATTACCTTTAAGAGTTTCTTTTTGTTTATTTTAGAATCAGCCTTTAAAACAGTATCTAAGGCGTAGATTTTAGAAACTATTTTGATAGGGAATAGCTTCCGATAATTCTCTTTTTTCAGCAGGAATATTGTATATCAACCAGTGGGTAATCGTACCAAAAGGTGTATCTAGATCCTCTAGGGTAAGAACTAAACTCTTGGTGCCTTTTGGAGGATTATTCCACCGTAGGCTCCTGCTCCCTTGGCGTGAACCACTCTTTCCGGAATACGCTCCCTGTCAAAGTGAGCTATCTTCTCGATAAACTGTACATCTTATAAATAAAAAGTCCCTTCTTTTTTAATTTTTCTTACGTTAATCTAGCAACTTTTATTTTTGAAACCTGACCGCAAGTCGCCATTGCGCCTAACTTAAAATATTTAAACTACCTCATTATATATTCAAATATCCCGCTGGCTAAGGCGAGTGTGGTATTTCTTTTATATATACGACAAAAATTTTAAAAAATCCTCTTTTGGGGGGAAATTTAATGTAAACTGGCGCCCTTTAAGTTAAATGCTCAATTAATATTTTTATTCCAATACCAATTAAAATTAAACCACCAATTATTTCAAATTTTTTTTCAAAATAGTGTCCAAATTTATTTCCAAAATAAACCCCAAAAATCGATAGTAAAAAGGTTATCATCCCAATTATTATAGCGGGTAAGGCAATGAAAACCTTTAAGAATGAGAGGCTTAAACCAACCGCTAAAGCATCAATACTTGTTGCAAAAGACAAAATCAACAGAACGTAAATATTCAACGGATCTATTTTCTTGTTATTCAACTCTATTTTAGTTGACTCATAAATCATCTTACAACCTATGATAATTAGAAGCCCAAAAGCAATCCAATGATCAAAACCTGAAATAATATTTCGAAAGCTAAGCCCTGCTAACCATCCAATTATTGGCATAATTACCTGAAATAATCCAAAAAATGTGGCGATCTTTAAAGCATTATTGATTTTTAAAAATTTAATTGCTATTCCACTGGTAATAGATACAGCAAAAGCATCCATTGCTAATCCAAATGCAATAAATATAATTGAAATAATATCCATTTATGCCTCTTTCATACAGCTTCTAAAATCCAAAGGGCTTTTAATCCGCACGATATCCAGCTGACTAGGGAAAATCTTTACACTCTAAACAAATCATTAAGTTTTTATTACTCAGGCAATCATAAATTTGGCAATATTTTCTATATTTTTTGCTTAAACCCTTATTAGATCTACAACCCTCACATTTTCTATTAAGAAAGGCTATACATTCTCCACAACGCTATTTCCCCTTAATTCAACCTTACAGTTATTTATACTCTTCCCACTTGGGACTAATTCATATTTTAAACAAACCATGATTTTCTCGGCAATCAAATCCTCGCCAGAACAGAATCAAGTCTCAACATTTGACCTAAATCTAATTTTTAATCTTCAAATAAACTCTTTTCATTAATAAATTACCATAGGTTTCCCTTAAAAATATTTCTTTTATCTTAAAAAATAAATATCTTTATAAAAAAGCAATAGTTTTTTATCAATTATTAGTCTTCTTATTCTTCTCCGCCAATATCAAGCTTTGAGAGTCAATGCTCTTTTAAGGATACAGGTTGAAAGAATTAGGGCATAATGATCCGCATCAACAAGGATAGATTTGAACCCTCCTTGAATAATGAGACCCCGATGACCGGGAAAAAATTAAGGCTTAAATTTTTACACTAAATCATTTCATTTACAGCAAATTTCATATTTGGCAATATCCCAGAACCAGTATCCATTATTCAATATCTTTTCTACCTCAATTAGTTTGATACGCTTCTTGAACAATGGGCCATCAGTAACAAAAGTATGATATTCGCCTGCTTCTCCACACAGGTCAACATTGGGGTTTTTGATCAACTCTTTTATGAAGTCCCTATCTATCCGATGCCCCAACAATTTTTCACTAAGTAGGTTCGCTTTGAGGGTGACTACAAAAGCCTCAAACCCGGCCTTAATAAAATCCTCAAGAAGTTTTGTATACTTTTGCTCCCATAAGGGTAATATAGGTTCGACTCCTAATTCATTAGAAACTCTTTCATCCCAATCTCTATGCTCCTTTAAGTTGATATCTCCAAATATTACTCCCTTAATTCCAAATTCTTTTAGCTTTAGCACCTCTTCTTTGAAATCCTTCTCATAATCCTTCCAGGAGGTTTTTCTCTGGATAATGGGTATTCCCATCGCTTCTGATTGAGCAAGTAATAATTCAGATTTAATACCATGCGTCATAGATCTTTTTGCACCGGCCGTTACCATATTTAGAAGATAGGACACCTCAAGACCTTCGGAAATCGCCTTATAACATGCAAATGAGCTTTCTTTACCGCCACTCCATGTTGCAACCACTTTTAACATAGCTATTTCTCTATTTCCTTTTTGTTAATGGATGGAACAGAGAACCGTCCCCTGTACCATACTCCGACAATGCCCGGCGGAGTTTTTTCTTCTTCAATACTTTAAGCCGGAAGAAGTCCTCCCTCTCCTTTTCCTCCAGCACTTCGGAGATAAACTTCACAAGGGCTTCGTATTTGGGTATCTGAATGTTCTTGAGAGCATTAGTCCTTTTCTGAGTCCTCTTTATCTCCATAGCCAGTTTATACACCGAATCCTTTACTTCCGCCAGCTCATAGAGCAGGTACTTCACCTGGTGGAATTTCTGTAGAGCCACATCCAGGGCCGTATTGGTATGATAAAAGCTGTAGTAAGGCTCGAGCTCACGCTTTTCATACTTTATTTGAGGTATTTCAACACCCATGATGCTGTGGGTGAGAACAGTGAATTCGGTGGCCTGGGGTATGGACCTGGCCACTTCATTAACTTCGTTTATTCCAAGGGTGATGTTGGCCACAGTTAGGGCTTCATACGCATCTTTGAAGATCTCCCGCATTTTTTGCTGAATTTCTTTGGCCCGGTCCATAAACTCCATCATCTCTCTAATGAGCACGTTCCTCTTTTTATCCAGAAGCTCGTAACCTTTTTTGGAAAAGTCCAGGGCTATCTGGGCAGCCATTAGATTGGCCTTAGTTGAAGCAATGTTTTCCTGCATTAAAAATCACTTCCTGAGGTATTTTTTCACCAGGGAAGGGTCTATTCTGGTGAGTTCCTGTTCGGGCAAAATCCTAAGAAGCTCCCACATTAGTTCCAGAGTCTGATTTATATCCCGATGTTCTTCAAAATCTTGTTTTACAAACTGCTCTTCAAACTGCCGCCCAAATTCCATATACTTACGATCTATCTCTGAAAGCTCATCTTCTCCTATGATCTGAGCCAAAGCCCTTATCTCCTGGACCCTGGAATAGGAGGAAAAAACTTGGTCTGCCACATCGGGATGGTCTTCCCGGGTGTATTCCTCGCCTATTCCATCCTTCATGAGTCGCGACAACGATGGAAGGATATTAATAGGGGGATATATTCCCATCTGATACAGTGACCTATTCAAAACTATTTGCCCCTCAGTGATATAACCGGTCAAGTCTGGTACTGGATGAGTGATGTCATCATTGGGCATGGTGAGTATGGCTATCTGGGTGATGCTTCCTTTAGAACCCTTCAACATGCCTGCCCTTTCATAGAGGTTGGCAAGATCTGAATAAAGATATCCCGGATATCCCTTCCTGGAAGGCACCTCTTCTCTGGCTGATGAGATCTCCCTCAATGCCTCACAATAACTGGTTATGTCGGTCATTATCACCAGCACGTGCATGTCACATTCAAAAGCAAGATATTCAGCAGCAGTAAGGGCACACCTGGGAGTGATGAGTCTCTCCATTACCGGGTCATCGGCCAGATTTAAAAACATTACCACCCTGCCCATGACACCAGCCTCTTCAAAGACCTTCCGGAAAAAGTTAGACTCGTCGTGCTTTATGCCCATAGCCGCAAAAACCACCACAAAACTACCAACCTCTTCACCGGAAATCCTGGCTTGTCTTACAATCTGGGCTGCTAACTGGTTGTGAGGAAGGCCATCTCCCGAAAAAATAGGCAACTTCTGACCCCTTATTAAGGTCATAAGACCATCTATAGAAGAAATCCCAGTCTGGATGTAGTTTCTAGGGTAAAGCCTTGCTACCGGGTTCATAGGTCTGCCATTTATGTTGTAATTTTTGTGGGAATATATCTCTCCAGCACCGTCTATAGGCTTGGCAGTGCCGCTAAAGACCCTGCCGAGAATTTCACTTGACATAGGTATTTCCATGGGTTTGCCGGAAAAACTCACACTTACACCATTTAAAGAAATGCCTGATGTCCCCTGAAAAACCTGTATTATAACTTTTCCCCGGTCAATCTGGACTACTTTGCCCATGCGGTGTTCTTCGCCAGGCATTTCTATATCTACTACTTCATCATAAACCGCATCTTTGACTTCATCCATTATTATGAGAGGACCTTCAGCTTTGTCTAACTTTAGATATCTAACTTTCATTTGCCGCACCTTCTTTGTACAAGCTCTCTATGCTGTCATAGTAACGATTTATCCTGTCGGTAAGCTCCTGGAAGAGTCTGGATTTTGCATCAGTAGCGTTGTATTTCATCATTATTATATCGGAAAAAAGTTTCTCATCTTTAACTTTAGAAAGGGGTATGCCCTTTTTTACGCAGGAATATGCCCGGTCATAAAGCTGGTCAATAACCTTGAGCATACTATACTGACGGGAAAGAGCCGCATAGAAATCCTGCGGATGATAGGCGTCTTGCTGAAGATATCCAGTCTTTATGATTCTGGCTATCTCCAGTATAATCCTCTGGTCATCGGGTAGCACATCCTCTCCTACCAGTTTCACAATGTCCATGAGTTTGTTTTCTTCTTGAAGGATCCTCATCATTTTAGATCTAAGGGTCATCATGTCCGCTGCTACATTTTTTTTAAACCAATCTTTCAGTATGGGAATATAGCTGCTATAAGATGAAAGCCAGTTTATGGAGGGGAAATGCCTGGCATGAGCCAGCTCTCGGTCCAGTGCCAGAAAAACCCCCACGATCCTCTTGGTGGACTTGGTAACCGGTTCTGAAAAGTCCCCGCCGGCCGGAGAAACTGCTCCGATTACGGTAATGGATCCCTCGGTACCGTTGAGGTTTTTGACATATCCTGCCCTCTCATAAAATGCTGCCAACCTTGACGCAAGATATGCGGGGTAACCTTCTTCAGCGGGCATCTCCTCAAGTCTGCCGGAAATTTCTCTCAGGGCTTCAGCCCACCTGGAAGTGGAATCAGCCATAACCGCCACATTGTATCCCATATCCCTGAAGTATTCAGCTATGGTAATGCCGGTATATATGGAAGCTTCCCGGGCCGC
>JBGPSO010000063.1:0-7862 GCA_041490145.1 Atribacterota bacterium | reverse complement strand
TTTATCATTTTTCGGAAATTGAAATTTTATTTTCTATTTTTTGAGTTAATTTACTATCTAGCACATCTTCTGCAAAATTGAATGAAAATTTTTGCAAGTTTATTATCTTATCCTTACATCTTTAGTATATTAGAATGATTATAGAGAATTAATTAAATCGGTTTTGTAAGAAGGTTTTATGAGTCATTGAATTTTATAAAAAATTTATTATCTAAACTCTATCTAATTTATTAATACTATAAATTTTTTAATAATCCTTCTTTTTCTACAAAAAAGCTTTTTAGCAAAGGCCAAAAGGCTGAAAAGTCTTAGCTCCCTTTTACCATACTTCAAAGGTCTATATAAACTTGACATGAATTTTTAGAGTCAAATTTTTTCTATAACTGATTTCATAACTATTATTTAGCAATAGCACCCCAACCAATTATTTGTTTAAGAAGAAAATCAATGGTTGTAATTATTTGTAAACAATAAAAAAGTTTTTCTGTACCTTCACTATGCATAAAAATATTCCTAACTCCCTGCATCAATCCCATTGCAACGAATTTGGTACCATCTTGCTCATTTCTTTTTGAAACGGTAGATAGATTATTGATTGAAATTTTAGGTTTTTCGGTCACTTCTTTTGTTTGGGGATCAATTTTAAAATAAAATGCCTTTGCCATTAAATCCGATCCGGTAAGATCATTTAAACCAGATAATTTTTTTACTAATGTCTCTAAAACAATAACAGCTTCTCTAACAGCTGCAACCATCTCACTTTTTAGAATTAAATTTCCTGCTTTTTCTAACTCTTTCGATAACTGAATTATCCTAAAGTATTGTCTAATATCTCCTATACATTTAGGATATAAGTAACCACAAAATGGGCAAAAATTAAAATTATATTTCTTTTCTAATTTAATTGGAATTGGCGAATTACATTGTTTGCACATTAATTTATTTTTGCTCATGGCTACATCTAACCTTATATTTCTCTTTTTGAATTTTTTCTACCTATTAATTTAATAGGAACTTACATTATTATATTGAATCTATATACTTTTCTAATCTTTTCTTTATATTATCAACTGAATAGTCTTCACCATCGTAGATATAAATTAAAGTAACGTTGTTTTCTTTGCATAAATTTTCTTTTTGTTCGTCAAGCTCTTTTCTTTTCTCTAAGCCTTCTTTGCCTCCGAAGTATTCAATCGGTTTCTTATGTTGAACTCCTTGGTATTCAAACGCAATTCCTTTTTCCGGAATATACACGTCTAAATGTTGTCGACCTAGCCAATCTGGTTTAGCATGATGAATAACTTCATAGTCTGAAAATATATTTTTTAAGTTCTTAAACAATACTGTTTCCGATATCCACACCTCTCCAATTGGTGGGATACCGTATCTTGCTCTCACCCTATTTTCAGGTTTATATAATTTGTCTTGTATTAATTCAAAACTATTTTCTGAAGCATTTGAGCCATCCCTTTTACTCATTTCAATTGCAATTTTACACCTTTCAATATTTATTTCTCTCCAATGTTGTGCATAGAAAGCACTACCATACATTAGCTTTCCTGATGTAATCGGTGAAGTATCATCTAATCCTCGACATTTAGGACATATGCCATCAAGCCATGTTCCCTTTATTTGATAAGGTCTGGTTTGTTCAATTATTTCCTTATCACAACTACACATAAATATTTCATGGCAGTTAATGCATTCATATTTTCTAAAAGTTTCCCAATGATTTTGTAATTCTAAATATTCATGTCTACAATCTAAATTGTTAACGATTGTAGGATTTTTAAATGGTTCCAAAATTTTTAAATACCATAAATCATTGTGAGATATTTTACCAATGCTCTTTTTTGAACCTTTTATTGACTTAGCGTACTTTTCTTTAAGACTTTGGTTTATTTCTATTACTCTGTCTTTTACAAACTCTACAATAAAAGATATTTGATTGAATCTAAAACTTTTATATTTTACCACATGTGATCTGGGTGCTGTAATTTCTAGAACGAATCCATCATGCCCTATTTTTTCTTTTTTATATATAGGTACTCCACATAAAATTAATTCTTGATACCTTTTTTCGTAGCTGTATTTTTCTTCTATATATTTTAAAAATGGCACGCCTTTCTCTTCTTCAAATTGTATTAATTGTCGATTAGTCATTTCTATTGCTTCATTGATATTATTTATAGTCGTTTTAAATAAATTTACCCCCATTTTTTTACCGAAATACAGAAGATCTTTTCCATCCATTGGTTCTCCCAGTAATAATTTTAGATTCAGTAACTTATTGATCTGTGTAATGCTATTCCAGGTATCATTATTAGCAATCATATTATCGTAAACAGCTACATAATTTTCATTATATTCTAATAAGTCAGTAATCCATCCTGACAAATATGCACTTATCTTTCCAGGATAACAATTTTTTAGAGCATTCAATTCTGATAGATAATCAAATAAATTATTTTTATCCTGTATTGTATTTTCTAATACCTCATATACGTAAGTAAAGATATATGATAAATCAGCTTGTACAGGACGCCTTTTTTTCCATTGTTTTTGCCAATACTTGTAGAAACTTTTTTGTATAAAATTCATATCTAAAATTGTGGGATAATATTTTTCAAATTTTGGTATTAATCTATTTGGCTTTTTGACAAGATCTGGACTATTTGGCCAATTAATTGTCTTATCTTTATTTGGCAAGAATTTATTCATTGAACACTTTCCTTGTTTTCTATCTATTAATTTATCTAATGTTATTTTAAAAACATCAACAAGTTTCACTAAGGTTTTTATTAAAAAAAATAGGAAAATCCTATTTTTTCTAAGATTTGATTTTTTCTCTTACCAGGTCTTCCTTTAGGACGTCTTATCTATAATACTACTAAAGCCTCAACCTCCGATTAAAAAACTCCTCAGGCCCTATAGGTTTTCCGTTAAAAAATACCGAATTATTGATGATGAACAACCGTTATCTGTTACATTCCTCTCTAGTGTAAAAGAAGTTCGGCAAAGCCGAATTTTGACGAAACTCAGTGGAATTGCCGTACGATATAGCGCATTGTTAGAGAGGTATCTTACAGGGATGATCGCCTACCACGCTGGATGTTGTCGAGCATTTTTAGGACCTTCCTTTCCCGCGCTGATCCCTTTGATATTTCCTCCATTAGCTCGTCATGGTGCTGGCTGGTCTTTTGACTAGTCTTTTCCGCAATGTCAGCAATGTCACCCACTCGCGAGTGAATCGCGTGCAATGATTCATTCAGCGTCGAGGTCATTACATCAACCGAACCAGCAAGGTCATCGATTGAATTCGTGATTTTCCATGTCATTTGATCCAACGCATTCGCTAGATTGGTGAATCCTGCGACGAGAATCTGATTGGTCTTGTGCTGCTCATAGATCATAGCGAATTGAAAATTACGCTGCGCGGTCCCCACAATAGCTTTCATACGGTTTGCTGTTGCCGTGCCTACATCCAGCTTCTCAACAGACTGACGTGCAAGGGGAAACTGAGGAGGTGTATCCTCATACTTCCCGATCAACTCGGTATAGTGAGACGAGTTTTTTCCGATGTGTTGGACGCCTTCGTTGAAATAACCAAGCATTTTTACTGCTTCCTCTATAGAATCCCAGAATGGCACAAAAGCACTGTCGGAGAAGTTAACCTCCGCCTGATCCAAGTATTTTTCTGCAGACTCCAGACAATTGGGCAGCCGTTCAAAGAGGGTAATCGACTCATCCCCGAGAACGATCATTTCTTTATAATAACCTTCTTGTTTCTCCTGTTGATATTTAAATTACGTCTCCTTTAATCGTCGTTCTTCCTCAGCTTTTTCTAGGCGTTCTTGTTTTTCTTTGTTTGCTTTGGAAATCAAATCAATTACCAGCAAAATTGCTCCAATACCAAGTATAATAGGCAGTAGATACTTTAAGGCAAAAGAAATTACCATTACAATTATTACAAAAACAGCTGCCATAGTAGCTAACCCTTCGAGTATTTCCATCAACTCTCTACCTCCTTATCCTTTAATTTTTTAAAACAAGGTTTTTAAATATATCCATGACCCACTCCTAATGTTATAAACACTAATATTTGTGGTAAAAGCTTCGTTTTTAAAATAAAATATTCCCAATTTCTAATAATATTCTTTACTTGCTATTTATATCTTTAATCCTCCTGGAATCTTCCGGGAATTAATCCACTCTTTTATTATTTCTCTTCTCTTTTCTTCTAAGACAACCTTGAGTAATTTTGAGAATGTACTAATTATGTAATTAAAAATTAATTTTAGCTTTATTTTCTTCTGTTTGCTTTACCCATTCTTCTAATTCTTTGCTGGTATAAGATAAAAATAATTTAAGAGCGTATATATTATCACCCGTTAGTATTAACTCTATTTTTGTGGTAGAAGTTTCCCACGAAACCCAGTAATCTGAGAACTCTGACTCTGACCCTGATGATGATACGCTTCCCATTATTTTTGGCTTTCCATACTTTTTAATTAAAATTCCTTTAAATAATTCATAATCATATTTATAATCGTTAAAATTAGTGTGTATTACATTATTAAGAGTATATCTACCTTGATATAATTTATCTTCTAAAAAATAATACGCACACCAAGAATATTTTTCATAAATATACATTTCATATCCTAATATATTATTATCTTCATATGAAAGTTTATTATCTTCTGTTGCCTTAACCTGTTCTTTACTCATACCCCAGTTTGTTTTTCTAAAATCATATTTAGTTTCTTCTGAAAATAAAACTAAATTAAAAATAGTTAAAATGCATAATATAATTAATAAAAGAGAAATATTCTTTTTCATTTTCTTAAATACCCCCTTTCAAAAAATTAAATTACCATATTTTTTTAACTATCTTCCTATCAAGAATTTTATTTTTTGCCCGCCTGGCGATCTCCCCAGGATCACCACTCTTTATTTTTTCTACATCGTTAGCCACTCTGGCCAGATTGTAGAGAAATGAAACTATTTTGCTCATTTGCCTAATCTCCTTTTGCCTTCTGGCAACAATCCCTCAAGCTCGAAAAAGCCTATTGAGGTCCTGAACTTTTTACTACCGCTATGGTTCTAAGGTAGGCTACCAATCACATCGTCCTGTTTGTTTAATACCACTATTACTCCATCGTCGTCTTCACTAACTCCCATAAGAGCAACAGGAGTGCCGAATTTATTTAAAATACCTATTGCTCCATTGCCTTCTTTAGCAGCTCCCATACTAGCAGCAGGAGTGCCTGTTTTGTTAAAAATACCTATTGCTCCACCGTTTTCATTAGCGCTTATATTGGCAACAGTAATACCGTCTTTGTTGGCAATATTTATTCCACCATAACCGTCTTTATCAGCACTTATACCAACAACAGGAGGGCCGAATTTATTTAAAATACCTATTGCTCCACCGTTTTCATTAGCTCCCATAAAAGCTTTAACATTATTGCCACCTTTATCGGCGAATTCTATTCTTCCATAACCGTCTTTATCAGTATATATACCAACAACCTCTTGCCCCGCATCATTTACAATTACTATACGCCTCGCCCTGATCTCCTCCTGAATAGCTACCTGGCTTTCAACATTTCCATCTACCAAAAACACATAAAACACCAATATCGCTAATACTGAATAAAGAAAAATTCTTTCAAGTGCTTTCATTATCTTTAATCTCCCTTTTTATTATTTAATATCTCCTCAGAATAGCTTAACCTCGGCAAGCTCACTCATCTTTAAAAACTCTCTTTGCTTAATTTGCTCTAAAGTCCTTCTTTTCATTGTTTATTACTCCTTACTCATAAAGTAAAAAATTTAAAACTCCTTAATAAAAGTATTATCACAACAATTAAAGTAATTTCTCAATATCATATCTCTAAGTGACTTACTTTTAATTTCCGAGAGGTTTTCAATTATTTTCTTACATTCTTCTTTACTTTTAGCTGGTTCGCTTGATTTATATATCACAATACAAACATCTCTTCCCTCGTCATAATCAAAACCTTCTACATTACTCCAATTTTTCTTTTCTTGAAGGTATATGTCATAACACTCGCCTTTTCTTTTAGCTACATACTCTTGTCTTTCTTGCTCCAACCTTGCTTCCTCTTTTTGTGGTAAAAAAATAACACAATAGTAAAAAACAGAAAAAGTCACTAATAAAAGTGAAAAAATTAAAACTCCTTTTGTTATTTATCAGAATTAGCTTTCATTTTTTTTGGTCTCCTCGTATCTTATTAAAGCGTTTTGGCGCTTATTTTTGTTAGTTTTTTGCTCATAATTTTCTACTTCCTGTAATTAGGATTATCGGAAGTTGAAGTTAATTTTTATCCTTCTTTGTTCTTACTTTTATTAGTCCAATAGCTATCAAAATAGCCCCTATGGTTAATAATTTTAAACTTGTAGAGTCATAGTAATAATAAGTTGCTATAGGATAAGAGTGGATTTCAGATTTTATAGCTTCATACATTAGGCTTTCCCTACTGCCTGTTCTTCCTAAATAATACCCACTATCAAAACTAAATAAGCCATAGGTAAATAATCCTATGCCAAATAATAAAATTAATAAAATAAAATATTCTTTTATTATTTTAAAAATCTCTTTCATAATAAGTTTTAAAAACTCACCCCCTTAAAAGCCTCATATGTGACAGGAGATGGTTCTCTGTCGCAAAATCTTCGCTTAAAATATTGTGTCAAAGAACCGTCCCCTGTCATTTTCAAATAAATCATTCGCTAAATCAATATCTAATTCTTTAAGAATTTTGTACTCATTTAAAGCTGAACTTTCATCTCCGATTAGAATATAACAAAGACCTATACCGTAGTGAGCTAAAACAAGATCAGGATCAATACGAATTGCTTGTTTAAAAACCACTATGGCCTCATCATAAAGTTGAAGATTCATATAAGCATTGCTTAAACCAACGTAGGTGCTAATATTAGTATTATTGGGATCAGTATGAATTGATTGTTTTAAAGCCTCTATGGCCTCTTTGTAAAGGCCAAGCTTATAATAATCATTACCTATGAAAGAATAGGGAGCAAGATTCTTAGGATTATTAGGATTATTAGGATCAATACGAATTGATTGTTTATAAGCTTCTATAGCTTCAATATAATTACCTAGTTCATCATTACATCTCCCAATTTGATAATATGCAAGCCCTTTTAATGATGATATATTTGTTTTAGTTACTATCTCTAAATAAGGCAATGCTTTTTCATACTTTTTATTGGCAATAAAATATAATGCTTTATCGTAAGCTTCATAAACATAGTCGGAATCTTTTTTCTCTTTATTCTCCTGCTCAAATAATTCTTCGGTGGTAAATGTTTTCTCTTCTTCTATTAAATTAAGGCTTGCTATCCTTGCACTGGGAATTGCAAAATTTAAATTCTGACCTTCTATCATTTGAAAAGTAGCTATTCCGATCACTTCTCCCTGCATATTTAAGACTGGGCTACCACTGGAGCCAGGTGATATAGGAGCAGTAATTTGAATAATCCTTCCGTAATCAGGAATATCTCTTATAGCCGAGACAATCCCATCGCTGACGGTGTTTTCCAGTCCTAATGGACTACCATACACAATTATTCTTTCCCCTACTTCGGGGATGGTTTTGCTTAAGGATAAAGGATAGACATATTGGGAAGGAATATTTACGGAAAGACGGATAACATCATTTTGTTCATCTCCTGCTACGATATAAGTTATAGGATAAGTTTTTTCATCGGCGGTCTTTATCTCGGCAGAACTTGCTCCCTGAATCACGTGATAATTAGTAATAACATCACCATTCTGACTGATAAAAAAACCACTGCCCAGTTTTAAGAAT
>JBGPSO010000062.1:0-7993 GCA_041490145.1 Atribacterota bacterium | reverse complement strand
TAACGTAATACACGCAATATATCACGTGATACGAAACATGAATCAATTTTTAAGCAAAGGAGTTAAAAGATTATGTTGGAAGTTGTTGAAACTGAAAAAAAATTACTTGATGATTATATAAATATTGTAGGAAAAAAAGAAATTGAAGAAATTAAAAGATTAGCTTTACCTTTAATGGAGAAAAAGGTAATTCATATAAATGCTACCTCATATGGTGGAGGAGTAGCAGAGATTTTATCAACTTTAGTTCCCTTAATGAAAGATGTTGGTTTAGAAACTGAATGGCAAGTGATAAAAGGTTCAGATGATTTTTTTAGTGTGACTAAGGCCATCCATAATGGCTTACAAGGTATGGATGTTTCTTTTACTGAAGAGATGGAAAAAATATTTTTAAAAAATAATCGACTTAATGAAAAATTATTCGAAGATGAATATGACTTTGTAGTAATCCACGATCCGCAGCCAGTAGCAATATTAAATTATCGCCGAAAAAAAATAGGAAAATGGATTTGGAGTCTTCATATTGACCCCACCCAGGCTCAAGAAAATATATGGCAATTTATTAAACCCTTGGTAGAAAAATATGATGCTGTTGTTTTTACCTTAAAAGAGTATGCAAAAGAAGATCTTAAAATGAAAAATGTTGCCATAATCCCTCCGGCCATTGACCCTTTAAGTCCTAAGAATATTGAAATGGATCAAAAAATGATTGAAGATATAGTAAGAAAGTTTAAGGTAGACCCAGATAGACCTATTATAACCCAGGTTTCCAGATTCGATCCCTGGAAAGATCCCCTCGGGGTTATCGATATGTACAGAATAGTAAAGAAAGAAATTAAGAATGTTCAATTAATACTCATTACTTCTATTATGGCTCATGATGATCCGGAGGGATGGGAATATTACGAAAAAACTTCTCGCCATGCGGGTGAAGATTATGATATACATCTTCTATCCAATTTAAATGGAGTAGAAAACTTGGAAGTCAATGCCTTTCAGAGGGCTTCTAATGTGATCATCCAGAAATCTTTAAGAGAAGGATTTGGATTGGTGATTACTGAGGCATTATGGAAAGGAAAACCGGTAGTAGCAGGTAATGTAGGTGGAATCCCCTTACAAGTAGATAATCGTCGTACCGGATATTTAGTTGGTGGCATTTCTGAATGTGCTGAAAGGGTTATATATCTTCTAAGGAATTCAGAGATTGCAGCTAAGATGGGTATTTCAGGGAAAGAATATGTTAGAAAGAATTTCTTAATTACTCGTCTTTTAAAGGATTATTTGAGTTTATTTAATAGCCTAAAATAGAGAAGAGATAACAAACTTATAAAATAGATCCTACCAGTCTATTATAAAAAAGTTAAATATTTTTTCTCGCTATTGTTTCTTATTTTATTGGGGAGAAAAAATTATGAATGAAGAGGGTTTTAAAAAAGAAATCCTTGATTTTGAAGATAATTATCTTTCTCCTTATGCTGCAAAAAATGGTCAAGCTAGAAGAGAAAGGGAAACAGCTCACCCATTTAGAGGTCCTTATTCCAGAGATCGGGATCATATATTATACAGCGGATCATTTCGTAGATATGTGGGGAAAACTCAAGTTATATATTTTTCTACTAGTTTTGACGAACAACTATCGAATCGGAGTATTCACACCTTACAGGTTTCTCAAATCGCGAGGTCAATAGGGAAGGCTATAAAACTAAACCTTGACCTTATTGAAGCAATTGCCCTGGGACATGATTTGGGGCACGCTCCTTTTGGACATGATGGAGAGGAAATTCTTCAGGAAATTTGTCGAGAAAGAAAGATTGGTTTATTTTTTCATAACCTCCATAGCCTTAGAATAGTTGATAAACTTGCTGATTCCTGCAGAGGAATGAATTTAACCTTTCAAGTAAGAGATGGAATTCTTTCTCATGATGGTGAGATAAACGAGAAATATTTGAAACCGAATAGATCTAAAACCGAAGCTGATTTAATAGACTATGGTAGAAAAAAATCTCAAGGGGAAAAAGCATCTATACTGCCAGCAACTTTGGAAGGATGTGTAGTTAGGATGTCGGATGCTATTTCTTTTGTAGGACAAGATTTAGAAGATGCAATACGGATAGGTATTTTAAAAAAAGATGAATTACCAAAAGGGGTTAAGAAAGAATTAGGAGAAAGCAATACAGCTATTATAAATTCTCTGGTAACTGATCTTATAATAAATTCCTATAATCGCGATGAAATAATCTATTCTTCTAATATTGCCGAAAGAGTTTTTGAATTAAAACAGTTTAATGTGGAAAGAATATATCAAAATTCAAGATTAAAAGCTAAAAAGACCAAATTAAAAAATGCTTTTAGATATCTTTTTGATAAATTTGCTGAGGATCTTAAAAAAGATAATGAAGATTCTCTAATTTTTAAAGAATGGATTTTTAATAGAGGTAAAAATAAGGGAGCAAATTATGTAAATAGTAATTTATCAGAACAAATAGTAGTAGATTATATTGCCTCTATGACAGATAGATATTTTTATAATATTTATATAAAATATAAAAGATAATTTTCCTTAATTATATAGGAATTTCTTTTTCCTTATTTCTGTAAACCCTAATTCGTATATAGTATATAGCGAAAAACGAAAAGCGCAAAACGCAAAGCCATAGCTCAAAATTTAAAATTTAAATGTATTGTTTTATATATTGATTTTCTCTTTCTCTTCTCGCATATTGTATAACAAAAAAGAAAAGATAAAGAAGCAGAAACTAAAACTTAAAATTTAGTATTGAGAGAAAAAGTTTTGCGTTTTGAATTATGGTTTTTCGCTTTTAGTTTTAAATTTTTAGCTGTATACCGACAAATGAAAGCTTGTTTTTAGAACTAACGAATAATTTAATTTTTTATTAGAAGGAGTAGAATAATATGCCAAATAGAATTGAGGTCGTTCAAGGTGACATCACTAAACAAAAAGTAGATGCCCTAGTTAATGCAGCCAATAATTCCCTTCTTGGTGGTGGGGGTGTGGATGGAGCAATTCATCGAGCAGCTGGTCCTGAACTTTTAGAAGAATGTCGGAAATTAAATGGATGTCCTACCGGAGAAGCCAAGATAACCTGCGGATATAATTTACCTGCTAAATGGGTAATTCATACAGTTGGTCCGGTCTGGAGAGGTGGAAACAATAAAGAAAATGAATATCTAGCTCATTGTTACCGAAATTGTTTTACTTTAGTAAAAAAGTATCAACTTAAGACAGTTGCTTTTCCCTCCATTAGTACTGGAGCTTACAGATTTCCTCTAAAACAGGCTATAGAAATTGCTGTTACTGAAACTATAAATTTTTTAAAGAAAAATAATTTGGTAGAAAAAATTATATTTGTATGTTTTACTAAAGAAGTATATGATAGTTATACTGCCATAATTAAAAAATATTCAGCGACCAATATACATAAACTACCCGAATAAAGTTATAAATATTTTAAAATTTATAAATATGTAAGGGGATATTAAAGATTTTACCAAGAAAAAACTCCTATTTTTATTCTTACCATAATTATTTTTTTAATAAGAAGAGAAGAAAAAACCGAAGAAAATTCATAGTTATTGGAAGAATTTTTGCTCTCTTATTAATTATAGGAATAATTTATTTTAAGATCCTTCCTTTGTTTTCTGTAAAACAAACCAATGAAACTATTTCTGCTTCTCCGGTCTTAGAAATAGTTTCAGATTTACAGTTAGATGGGAAAGAGAATGATGCAGAGACACTCTTAGAAGAAATATCTTTACCACCACTAGAGATAGAGGAAGGGAAAGAAGAAAAAGAAGAAGGAATTACCATTGATGGAATTTTAAAAGCTGGAGATACTCTTTATGAATCTTTAATAAGAGAAGGAATCTCTGCAGCTGAAATACTTGATTTACAAGACAAAATTAAGTCGGTGGTAGATTTTAATTATATTCCTGCAGGTAGTAAATATTCTTTAAAATATGATCCAAAAGGCACACTTAAAGAGTTTACTTATGAACCTACTCCCTTCGATATTTTCCATATATCTTTGCCTAATTCGGACTCAGAAGATTTAAAAGTAGTAAAGGAAGATATTCCTAAGGAAATAGTGCAGATAGAAGGTACCATTAAAAGCTCTCTCTATGAATCAATGATAGAGTGTGCTGATGCACCTCAATTAGCTATTCAGATGGCTGAAATTTTTGCCTGGGAAATTGATTTTCTTACTGAATGCCGAGAAGGTGATACTTTTAAAATTATAGTAGAAAAACAATATAAAGGAGATTTCTACCGTTGGGGGAATATACTTGCTGCTCAATATGAAGGAGAACTTCTTAGTAAACATGACGCAGTCCTATTTGAAGATCCTTCTGGAAATATAGATTATTATACCAAAGAGGGAAAATCACTAAGAAAAGCCTTTCTACGAGCTCCTTTAAATTATAAATATATTAGCTCTTATTTTTCTAACAATCGACTTCATCCTATCTTAAGAATTTGGAGGCCTCATTTAGCTATTGACTACGCTGCTCCTTCGGGTACCCCGGTTTCAGCTATTGGGGATGGAACAGTTATTTATAAGGGCTGGAATGATGGATATGGAAACTATATTAAAATTCGTCATCCTAACAATTATGAAACAGGATATGGTCATCTTTCTAGTTTTGTTAAAGGGTTAAAAAAGGGTCAGAAGGTAAAACAGGGTGAGATAATAGGTTATGTAGGAGCAACCGGATTAGCTACTGGTCCACATTTAGATTTTTCTATTAGCGAAAATGGAAAAAAGGTAGATTTTTTAAAGCTTAAACTTCCTGCCGCTTCTTCAATCAATCCTCAATATATTACTCAATTTAATGAAGTAAAAAATAAGCTTCTTAGTGCCTTAGAAAATAGGGAAGAATTGGATCTAAATTTAGGATTATGATATAATAAAATATAAAATTACAATATGGGTAAAGGAGAGATAAAAAATGAAAAGGAAAGATCAAAGAATATTTTTATTTTTGGCTCTAATTATTTGTGGATTATTATTAGAATTTAATTTCTGTTTTGTTACGGGCCAGGAGAAAACCGCCTGGGAGACTGTTTCCCAAGAAGCGTCTGATTATCTAAAGATGGCTGTAAACAAAATGGAAGAAGCAATTAAAACTTACGGGGGAGCGAATTACCCCAGTAAAGAATTGTGGGCCGAAGCGATCGATTATGGTGAAAGAGCTATTCAGGCTGACCCTGACTTTATAGAAGCTCATTATTATCTTGCCCAGATTTATCAATATACTAATTGGTATTATAGAGAGGCAATAGAATGGGGTAAA
The DNA here is from genome assembly GCA_041490145.1 of Atribacterota bacterium. Taxonomy (GTDB): domain Bacteria; phylum Atribacterota; class Phoenicimicrobiia; order Phoenicimicrobiales; family Phoenicimicrobiaceae; genus Infernicultor. The sequence continues at coordinate 2,680 of JBGPSO010000062.1, read as the reverse complement.
TATATAGAACTTATTCAAGAAAAGAAAATAATTTATCCACAGGTCGAACAAAAACTGGCTTTTGCCTATTATCGTTTAGGATATGCTGCCTACCAAAGAGAAGATTATGATGAATGTATTTTATATTTACAAAACGCAGTTGAAATTAATCCGGGAATGGCGGAAGCTTATTATTGGTTGGGAAGAGTATTTTATGAAAAAGATAGATTAGTTGATTCTCTTTCTTCCTGGCAAAAAGTATTAGAAATTAATCCTGAATACCCTCGAGCTCAATATTTTTTTGATAAAGTAGAGAATTCAATAAAATACGGGAAAGAAGCATATTCTCATTATGAAGCAGGATATAATCTTTATGAACAAAAATTATTTGAACAAGCTATCTATGAATATCGCCAAGCAGTCAGATCTAACCCTAATTTTTCTTCAGCTTATTATTGGTTAGGTAGAGTTTACTATGAGCGGGGGAATTATCAGGAAGCTGCAAGTAATTGGAAGGAAGTTTTACGTTTAGAACCAGAAAACAAAAAAGCAAATTACTGGTTAAAACAAGCGGAGAAGCAATTGAAATAGTCGATGACTAATTTAACCGGTAAACTGGATAACCGGCTAACCAAATACTAACGACTAATTTAATTGGTAAATTGGCAAATTGGAGAATCGGTCAATTACTTTATAATATTTTGTTTAGATTACGGGGATAAATTAATGAGAATTGCTTTTTTTACTAACTGTTATAAACCACTAATCAATGGAGTTGTTACTAGTATTGTATATTTGAAGGAAGCATATGAAAAAAAAGGTCATCAGACCTATATTTTTGCACCTAAAGTAGATGATTATATTGATCAGGAAAAGAATATATTTAGATACAGATCAATAAACTTAACTAATAAAGTAAAATATCCCATTGCTATACCCCTGTCCTTTAAAGCGAAAAAAGTCATAACTGAATTTAATCCAGATCTTATCCATATTCACCATCCTTTCGTATTAAGCAGCGTTGCTATAATGTATAGCAAACAATTAGGTATACCTAAAATATTAACTATTCACACTCAATATGACCAGTATGCTTATTATATTGCTCCTCTACCTCAAAAATTGACCCAGGAAGTAATTAAAAAAATAGTTTCTAATTTAGCTGATAAAACTGATTGTATAACTACTCCTTCTGAATCAATGAAGGCTTTAATCAAAAATTATGGAATAAAAAATAGAATTGAAGTTATTCCTAATGCAATAAAATTAAGTGCCTTTAGAGAAAAAAATGAATTGGAGTGTTTAAAAATTAGAAAGAGATATAATCTTAAAGAAGATGAAAAAATAATTCTTTTTGTAGGTAGAGTAGCTACTGAGAAAAGCATAGATAAGATTATAAAAGCATTGGGAATAATTAAAAAACACGGCATTAGCAAGACTAAATTATTAATAGTTGGCAATGGTCCAGCTAAGGACGAATTAACCCATCTGGTTCAAGCTTTAGGAGTAGAAGAAGAAGTAATATTTTGTGGTGAGGTAAATTATGAAGAAATTCGATATTATTATAAAATAGCTGATGTATTTACTATGGCTTCCACCTCAGAATCTTTTGGTATAGTAACTATAGAAGCTTTAGCCTCAGGGCTTCCTGTGTTAGCAGTTAAAGCTTCAGGGGCAATGGACATTCTGACTGATGGATTTGATGGATTGTTAACCGATGATAATATTGAACATTTTGCTAAGGCACTAGAAAAAATTATCAGAGATCCAGAATTAAGGGAAAGACTTTCTAAAGGTGCATTAAAGACTTCTGCCAAATATAGTATAAATATGATATCTGAAAGAATGTTAAATCTTTATCGAGAAATAATAGCTATTCAAAAATTTAAGGGAAAAGAGAAGAAAAGTTTTATAAAAAATATTTATTTAAAAAGATGAAAAAAAGCTTGCATTCCTTTTTAAGATATGTTAATATATTTTTACCATTAATAGACCAAAGGTGAATTATAGAAAATTAAATAATTATTTTCTTAAAAAATCAAAAAAAAAGGATTTTTAGAAATATTAAGGTCTAAAATTTCCTATTTTAAGGAATATAATATAGAGATAATGTTTAAAGAGTAGATTTCTTTGAGAAAATAATTGCAATAATAAATGTAAGATGAGTTTTTAAAGAAAGTAAGTGAGGCATTAAAATAACATTCTTTATTTAATGTATTCAGGAGGTTAATTTTTTTATAAATTTTTTAAAATATTTTATTTTTTTGTTTGCAATTTTAATCTGATTATGTTATCTTATAAGATATAGTGTATTAGTTTAATTAAAATTCATTAAATAGATAGCTTGAGATGATGATTTAGCTTATTATTTTAAGGGAGGTGACCTGCTTAAGTCACACCTAATAAAAAGTTGAGAAAGGTAAACTATCCGAAAGGATAGGACGCAAAGTCGTGGGTTTAAGGTACTAAATTAATTAATTAGTGCTAAGACTGCTCGGCTGCCAGCTTTTTTTCGTTTAGATTGAGAAAATACATAATTTAGAGTATTTTTTAAGTAAATGAAAAAGGCAAACTATCCGAAAGGGTAGGACGCAAAGTCATGGGTTTAAAGCACTTATAAAAGTGCCATGATCGCCAGACTGCCACAAGAAATTAAAATTTTTTCGCAGGAGGCGATTTAAATGAAATTAAGTTTTAAAAC
>JBGPSO010000061.1:0-8020 GCA_041490145.1 Atribacterota bacterium | reverse complement strand
GCTCCTTTTACTTCATAAACACTTTACATCTCGACCTGATACGGGTTAAGAAACTACCGCTTTATAATTAGTTAGCTGGTTAACTAGTTAGTTGGTTATCTGGTTAAAATAAAGATCAGTTGACTAACAAACCAATTAACAACTTAACTATATAACTAAATCAATACTAATTTATTATACGATAAAAGTCAAGAAAAGTTTCAATTAATTTCCTGTTTTCTTCAATCTTTAACCCATTTCCTTGAATTTTTTTATCTAAATCTGAGATTGCTTCGTCGTTTCACTCCTCGCAATGACAAAGGGGGAGGCTCCTCGCAATAACGATATACACGATATTATTACATTCGACGTGGGGGATGAAAAATCCCCACTTATGGATTCCGCATCAAGTGCGGAATGACAAAAATAATATTTTTTACTCAAGTAATCAAGTAAATTGCTAAATTAATTTTCCGGAGGCGAAGGAGTCTCCTCTGCTGGTGGAGTAGATGGTTCAGGCGCTCCGTCAGTCTCGGTAGGAGCTTCTCCTGCCTCTTCCGTAGGAGTTCCTCCAATGGTGGTCTCGCTTCCGGTCAAAGATGTAGGTGAAGTTCCACTACCTAAAGTGGTAGAGAGTTTTACTCCTCCTGATTCTATTTTGGCTGTGCTAATTTCAGATGCTAAATTCTTCTGAATATTTTCGCAGATATCTGCAAGGTTATTACTACTATCTATAGCTTTTTTAAATAGAAGAGAAATTTTTTCAGTAGATAAACCTGAGTCAGAAGCCATCAGGCTTAAATAGCTCAGTTCTTCACTTATCTCGGTAATCTCTTCTATGCTTCTGCCCTCTTTGGTTCCCGTCTTTAACAGCCAGGAAAGAGATTCCTGAGGGACATCGTTTTCCAGACTATCGGCTAATATTTCAACTATTTCTTCACTGCCATTAATCTCCAAACCCTCTTGTTGGGCTGCGGTTAAAATCTCATTGGCTTGCTTTAAATTTTCTGCTTTCGTTAAAATTACTGAAATTATGGTACTTTTATTTACATTTTTGGCTAAACCTTCGTTTATCTTATTGATCAGTGGCTCAGTAGGTAAGCTGTCGTTTTTAGTTTCTAATAAAATATCAAACACTTTCTTTACACTATAGGCATCAATTGTTTTTGCAACACTATTTTCAATAATTCCTCTGGTATCCTCAAATAATATTCCTGCTTCAAGTAAATCCTGAGCACTCTTTAGAAGCATAGTGGTCTGAAAGGCTGAGTAAGAAGATGAAGAATTCAAAATATTTTTAAGCTGCTCTAATTGTTCATTAATATTCTCTTCTTCAACTGCAAATGCAAAAATAGGGAGAGAGAGTATCAGAAAAAAGAATATTAAAAAAAGTATTAATTTGTTTTTGTTTTTTTTCAGTTTCATAATTTATTTACCATATTATTTATTCGTTAGTCCTCCCCCCTCAAGGGGGAGGAAACTGTTAAGTACAATTATTTATTTCTAAAATAGCATTGTTGTTGCCAAATCCGTCTTTGACATAACGCAGGGCATTGGGGTCAGGGAGCCACTTTTCCCCGTCCATAACAAACATATACTCATATCTGCCCGGTTTTAACTTAAGGGTCCCGGTCCAGATGCCATCTCCATCAGGATCTTCTAAAAGATTATCCCCTGGGCTCCAGCTATTAAAGTCACCGGCAATGGCTACTGTATGAATTTTAGCATCATTTAATTTTAAAGAAAACTGTACTTTAGCTGAGCAAATAGAAGAAGTATTTGGGAGGTTAAAGATAAAAGTAAAGGCAAAAAATATAATTAGTGCTGCGGCTGCTGTAACACCGACCAGACGGAAAGAAAATATAGATTCCCACTTTCGTGGGAATGACAGACTGGGTATAGAAATTTGCCTTTTGAGCTGGTCAATCCAGGAAGATTGAATCTGAATTTCCTCTTGCGAAATTTTAGCCATTATTTTTGTAGTAAGTTCTGTAAGTGCTATTTGAGGTGAAATAGAATTTAAAGCAGAAACAATTTTCTTTAACTTTAAATACTCTTCTTGACAAGTCGAGCAAGATTTTAAATGTTCTTCTACTTGCTTAGTTGTATCTCTATCCAGGGTTTGGTCTAGATAAAAATTTAATAATTTTTTATTTTTTGGGCAGTTCATTTTTTTTACCTGGTTAAGTTTATAGTTTATAGTTTATAGTTTATAGTTTATAGTTTTTATTGTAGGTCAGGCATCTCACCTGTCTATTAATTAAATATTTTTAGTATCACTATATAATACGAAAATATAATTAAAAAGTTTCAACTAATGACTGGTATTAAGAATTTTTTTCAGTTGTTCGCGAGCACGGTAAAGACGAATTTTTATAGTCCCGACTGGTATTTTTAAGATATTAGAAATTTCAACATAGGAAAGGTCCTGCAGGTGACGCAATACTATAACTTCTCTATATTTTAACGGTAAAGAAAGGATAGCCTGTTGAATAGTCTGCGTATTCTCTTGTTGAGCAATAATCTGTTCTGGGTTGTGAGTAAGGTCAGCAGGTTGAGGGTAAAATTCTGAATCATCTTTTTCCAGCGGGGTATCCAGAGAAACACAATTTAATTCTTTTTTCTTGAATCTATCTCGAATAATATTTAGAGTAATCTGATAAAGCCAGGTGGAAAATTTATAGGAAGAATTAAAACGGACTAATGATTGAAAAGCCCGCAGGAAGGCCTCCTGAGATATATCTTCCGCTTCTTGAGGGTTATTGCTCATCCGATAGGCTAAATTATAAACCATATTTTTATAGGAATCTATTAACCGGGAAAATACCTCGGTATGGCCCAGAAGGCAGGATTCTATAATTTTAAGTTCGTCCATTAGTAATTCACCAATTTCCCAATTCACCTATTCACCAATTATATCAGTTAACCAGTTTGCCGATTACCCAGTAAGTAATGTGTAATGTATAACAAGTAACATGCTTTTGTAAACTTAAAACCTAAACCTATTACATATTACATATCACTCATTACTCATTACTTTATTCTATACGCAATACGCAATACGAGTGACTAACTTGGGGGACAGTTTTCACTTATGGCATTAATCCTCACCTCTGCCAAGTTAGACCAAGTAGTACCAGGATAATTACCTATAACTAACTGATAAGATGCTACCGCTTCACACCATAGTTCCAGTTTTTCATAACTCCAACCAATCTGATATTGGGCATCAGGGGGGATTTCCTGACCATTTCCCCACGTGCTATGGGGATAGTTATCAATGACCAATTGATAGGCAGGAATTGCCTCCTCCCATTGCTCAAGTTTTTGGCCATAACACCAACCAATATAGTATTGTGAGCAAGGAGCGATAAGTCTATCTGATTCACCCGGCCAAATCGAATCAAGATAATTATTAACACTTTCCTGAAATTCTAAAATTGCCTGATTATAATCCTGAGCTTCATAATAAGAATAGGCGATATAATACTGGGCTGGGGCAGCATACTCACTTTCGGGATAATTTTCTATGGTCTTGCTAAACTCAAGAATAGCCTGTGCATAATTAGCTAATTTTCGATAACTCTGAGCAATACTATATTGAGCAAGAGCTAATAAAGAACTTGTTGGATAATCATTTATAACTTTTTTATACTCAACAATTGCATTACTATATTCGCCATTAGCGTAATAACAATTGCCCATACCTAATTGAGCATCATCTACCCATATACTACCAGGATAATTAATAATTAATTCATAATATTCTAAAAGGGCTTTACTGTAATAACCAAACTTTTTTTCATTAATATAGCCAATATAATATTGGGCATCATCGGCATATTCACTATCTGGATAATCATTGATTAATTGCTGGAAAGCGATAATAGCATCATTATAATCTTCCATATTATAGTAAATAACTCCGCCATCAAAGAGAAATTTATCGTTAATCGCGGAAACAATTATTGGATTTCCCTCATCCACTAAAGTAGTTTCATTTTCGATTATTACCACCCCTGATTTCTTATAAGTGATATAACCTTCTTTGGCAATAGTTAAAGTCCGTGCACCTATAGAAACTTCATCTAGGTGAAAATAACCCTCTGAGTCGGTTAAAGCAGTATTTGAAGATCCAGTAATACTGATGAGAGCGTCTTCTAAAGGACGAGAATCGATAACTGTCTTCTCATAGACATATCCTTCCACTGAGCCCTTAGAATTGGGTAAAAATAAACAGCCGTTTAATAGCATAATAGGAAATAATAGCAGGAATGATATTAATAAATTAATAAATATTTTTTTATATTTATGTTGATGCAAATCCAAAGACCTCCGATCCACTAATCCTTATTTATTTTATTTAATTTTTTTTCTGCTTCTCGAGCAAAATCCGATTGGGGGGCAAGCTCTAAAACTTTCGTAAAAAAAGTAAGGGCTTTTTCTTTTTCCCCTATTTTATCATAGGACAAGCCCAAATAATAGGTAGCCTCTACATTGCGGGAAGACATTCTAACCGCTCTCTCTAAATATTCTATAGCCTGAGAATAATTTTTTTTCTCAAAATATATATATCCTATCCTAATGTTAAGAAAAACGCTAATTTCCGCATTCCTTGCCGAAGAAGAGCTCGCTTCTAATTCCAACGCTTTTAAATAATAATTCAGAGCCTGGTCATACTCATTAATAAAAGGCACCTTACTTCTAATTTCATAAATATTACCCAATTTCAGATAACTATTTAAATCCTCGGGATTATCTTTAATCATCTTTTCATATTGAGGAATAACTTTTTCAGATATCTCATAAGATTTTCTGCAAAACCTATAAAATTTTAAAATATTTTTGTTATTATATTCAATAATCCCTTTTTGTAAATAGCACTGCCCTAAGTAATAGTAACTATCTGTATGGTCAGGATCTAATTGAATAGATTTTTCAAATTCAATAATTGCTTTATCATACTCACCCTGGCCAAAATAAGACATTCCTGCCACAAAAGGAGTTGAGGGTGAGGTAGGAAAAGCCTGAATAATGTCTAAGTTTAAACTAAAAAAACCGGTAAAAATAATTAATCCTATGGCTAATAAAAAAACGTCTTTTCTCTTAAAACTCTGCAAATCCTTCCCCTCTCTTTTAAGTATAATCTTACTTTACTATAATTTTATCTTTAATTTTTTTTGATTATATAATAAATCCTCTATTTTTGGCAAATAAAATATAAAGGTATAAAAAGGTGCCAGGCACCTTTTTTTACTAAGGTGTTGTAAAAAACAAAAATATGATATACTTAGAAAAATGTTTTTATTAGGAGAGAAGATGGCTATAAACATATCAATTAGGAAGTTTCCTCGTCCCAAGATATTAGATCGATATATCGTAAAAGAAGTAATGAGTTTTGTGGCTCTCGCAGTTTCTGCACTGACTATTATGTTAATTATGGAAACTTTATTTGAATTAATGGATATGCTGATTAATAAAAAGGTAGCCTGGCCTTATATTGTTAAACTATTAGTCTACCGTCTTCCTGCATTTTTGGTGGTAACCTTCCCTGTCTCTTTACTTGCCTCCAGTGAATTAGCTATTGGCCGCCTATCTACCGATGGTGAAATAACTGCCATGCGAGCAGGAGGAATAAGCATCCGCCGAATAATCATCCCCTTTTTAATAGCCGCCTTAGCTATAAGCATTTTAGCCTTTGTAATCAACGATTATATCGTCCCTGAAGCTAATCATATCTCTCAGAATATTATTCGGGAGATTGTGCTAAAGAAAGGTCCCCCTAATATTAAGCGAAATGTATTTTTTCGGGATGCTGAAAACCGCTATTTCTATATAAATCAATTTGACGAAAAAAATATGTTAATGCAGGATATTATGGTTTATGAAATGACCAGAGAAAAATTCCCTCGAATGATAACCGCCAAAAAGGGTACGTGGGTGATTGATACCTGGAAATTAGAGAATGGAACCATTTATAATTATGATGAAGAGGGAAAAATTACTTATGAAATGAGCTTTACCAATATGGATATTACGGTCAAAGAAGACCTTCAAAAATTCTTTAAAAACCAGAGAACTCCTCAGGAAATGAGCAGTAAAGAATTAAATGAGCAGATAAATATCTTAAAACAAGCTGGAGCAGATACTAAAAACTTTGAAGTAGATCTGCATATGAAATATTCTATCCCTTTTAGTGGGCTAATTTTTGTCTTGTTGGGAGTACCTTTGGGTTTACGGGTAAAGAAAGGAGGTAAAGCTACGGGGATAATTATTAGTATCGTCCTGGTTTTGTTTTACTATATACTCCTTTCTACTACCAGATCATTTGGTCGAGAGGGAATGTTAACCCCCATCTTGGCTGCCTGGCTATCTAATATAATCTTTGGTATTTTGGGAGTAATCATTATGTTTAGGGCGGAGAAAAAGTAAAATAGTCGTTAGTTATTTAGTTAGCCAGTTAGCCAGTTTAAAGGAAATATAAGAAGTATGATAAAATGCTTAAAAATAAGGAAGGTAGCAATTTTTTTAATATTATTTATCTTAATTTTATGCTTAAATCCGAGTAACCTGAATAACAAGTTTATCCTGGTATCCTTTGCTCAAGAAACCGGAGAAATAATTGAAACGATAGAGACACAAGAAAAACCACCAGCTGAAGAGACTATAAAAACAGAGAATATAAAAGAAACAGAAAATGAAGAAGAATTAGATCTCTCTCTAAAAGCTGATTATATCAGTTATGAAAAGATAGAGGAAGAAGACCTGATTATTGCCAAGGGTGGGGCGCTGCTTAAGTATCAGGATATCGAGGTAACTGCTGAATATCTAAAAATTAATTTAACCACTAATCTTCTTTTCGCTACTGGTAAGGTTTTTTTTAAGCAAGAAAATTTAAAAACTAATGGTGAAGAACTTTCTTATAACTGGAAAACTAAAAAAATAATTCTACTTCAATCCAAAGGTGAAATAACTGGGGAAGGTATCAAAGGAAAGATATATTATCAAGGGAAAAAGATGGAAAATTTCGCTAAATATACAGAATTTACGGAAGAAAGTTTTACTACCTGCGATTTAGAAGAACCCCATTATCATATTATCGCTAAAGAAATGAAAATCTACCCGAAGGATAAAATAATTGCTCGTAATATCTCCTGGTATGAAGGCAAAACTAAAATTATTACTCTCCCCTACTTTTTAATCTTTTTAGATCGTAAAACCCAGCTTCCTATCCTCCCTAAAATTGGACAAAATAGTACCGAGGGCTGGTTTATAAAAACAAATTTTAATTATTACATTGATGAAAAATCTTATGGTACTCTTTATATAGATTGGATGGAAAATAAAGGATTGGGAATTGGTTTAAAACAAACTTGGGAAATAGGAGACCAGAATAATGTGGGGGAAACCTCCCTTTATCTGTATCAAATTAAGGAAAAAAGTACAGGTAATTTTAATTTAACCGGAGAGATAAAGTATTCGCAAGAATTTGAAAATAATATTAAGACCCAAGTGACTCTGAATTATAGCGGTAGTAAAGCTGAGGGGGGGGAACTTCTTAGTAATAATTTGATATCCCAATTTACTTTGGACAAATCGGGAGAAAAATATGATCTTAAAATTACTGGTAATTATAATTTTAATGGAACAGGATTGGGGGAAGAAGATTTAAGTATCAATGGAAACATTAAATTAAATTATAATTATGCTTTTAATGATAATTTAAATTCAGCTTTATCTCTACTTTACACGGATAAAAATCCGGCCGATCAAGAAGTAGCTGATCTGGAATTAACTCCGAAATGGGAAATTCAATATAGGGGCGAAGGTTATACTCTAAATATGGTAACCGAAAAGAGGTTTGATCTAGAGGGGGATAGTTATACTGGTGAAAATATCTCCAATGTAATTGACCGTCTACCGGAAATAGTTTTTAAGAAAGATTCTGCTACTCTTGGAGATACTAAAATTACTTACAATATTGATGCCTCAGTGGTACATTTTTATGAAGCCGCTACTGAGGAAGATAACTGGCGAGGAG
>JBGPSO010000060.1:0-8139 GCA_041490145.1 Atribacterota bacterium | reverse complement strand
TTCACTTCTTTCCTCCTCTTTAAGTTTTATATTATTTAATAAGATAGGAAGTAGAGTCAAAGTATAGATTAAGTTTATAATCGTTACACTCCCCATAAGTTTACCAAATACGGCCATCATTCCCAGATCTGAAAAAGCGAGTACAAAGACTCCGGCAGCCACGGTGATAGAATTAAAGACAATAGCTCGTCCAGTTCCAGTTAAGGTGATTTTCATGGCCTCAATCTTTGATCTTCTAGTCAGTTCGTTTTTATATCGAGAAATATACTGGATGGTATAATCAATCCCTGTTCCTATAGCAATGCTGGCCACCATCATACTGCCTATATTTAAATCAATATTTAAAAGACCCATTATCCCAAAGGTAGTAATTATACTTAGAGTAATAGGTATCATAGCTAATAATCCCACCATAAGAGAGCCAAATTGAATCATCAGCATGATAGCTACTGCAATAAATGCTATGATCAGGCTCTTTACTTGCCCTTTGAATAAACTGTTATTTATTTTATCGCTAATTACTGGAATTCCAGTAAGTTGGAAAGAGACCTCAATATCTCCATTATCATCGGGGGTATAAATCGCCTCGTCCAATAAGTACCATAAAATATCTTTTTCCTCATCTTTTAGGTTTTGTCCGATAAGTTTCTCTGTCTCCAGTTGGGCAAATCTAACTTTTTCTCTATTCTCTACAATTTTTTTAGAATTTTCTAATATCTCCTGCAGATAGATGGCGTCATCTTGAGATAATTTTATTTTTTCTGCCAGGTCTTTTATTATATCATCTGGCGATTTATTATCTCTTATATAACTAGTAAGTATAGGGAGTAAATCTATCTTCTCTATTCCTAAATCTTCAATCTCTAATGAAGATACATTTAAGATTTCATTTATAAATTCCTCGCTATCTTTTTTAAACTCAGAACTAGGGCTGCCGGCAATTTTTATAAGTTCTTTTTTTAATTCATCTTTATTATTTAGTTTAACACTTTTTGCCTCTAAAGAAGATATAATTTCCTCGACTAGGCAAGCATAATATTCTGGTTTCGCTTCTTCATTTATTTTGGAAAGTTCTGTTTTTCTAACTTGTTTGGGGATATTTTTTATAAATTCTCTCATTTGATTTATAGCTTGATTAAGGGCAGTAGAGGTCATATCTTTGGTCCTAATCTGCATTAAAGTTTCATCATTCTGTTTGCCAATCATATTGGCAATATAGGCATTATCTCCGGCCAAAAACCATAAATTATCAATTTTATCTTCGTTAGCTGGAATTATATTCTTGTTCTCCATGGCATCATTAAGCTGAATTAAAAAGTCGGTAATTGATGAGGGTTCACCCAGAGCAGAAAGTTGTTTTGAATAATCCTCAATCTTTTTCATCTGTCTTAATAAATAAGGATTTTTTACATTTTTTGATTGGATATAGACGTAAAGGTAATCTGTTCCTCCAAATTTTTCATTGAAATAATTCATAGTTTTTATTATCTTGCTTTCTTTACCCAATCTTGATTCCATTGATGATTCAGTTTTAATTCTGGTGCTAAAAGCAATAGAAATTATCCCTATTATTAATATAGAAATTAAAATTACTTTCTTTTCTTTTAATATGGATTGGCTAACTAATCTCAAAAGTCTGGTAATTACATCATTGGCTTCATATGAAAATTTTTGATGGATTTTAGCTGGCGGAAAAATAGTAAAAAATGACCCCAACAAAAAAGTTGCCAGCACAAAGGCAAAAAATATTCCCAAAGTGGAAAAAAATCCAAATTCAGTCATAGGCCTCACGATAGCAGCGGTGAGCGATAAGAATCCAGCCATAGTAGTAATTGCGCTCATAAAAATAGGAATAAATATATTTTGTATGGTCGTATTTACTGCTTCAAAAGGCTTAAGATGGTGCCTTTCTTCATAATATCTACTTATAAAGTATATACCATAGGCGGTAGCTAAGGATATCATTAGCACTGGTACCATAGAAATCATCATGGTAACACTTTTACCGGTTGAGGCTACAAATCCCAAGACCCATAAAGAGGCCAGTAGAGCCACCAGAAGCGGTAAAAATACTCCCAAAAAACTTCTAAAGCAGAAGTAAAGAATTAAAAGTATAACCATAGCAGCAATAATAGCTAATCTCATAGTGCCGAAAGAACTTTCAGAGATATCAACAGATATAAGAGGCATACCAAAGTAATATACCTGTAAAGTTTGACCTTTTAAAGGCTCTATTATATTCTCCAGTTCCCTTTTAAGTTCTTTCCCTTCTATCCCTTTTTTTGTTTCTATCATTATCAGAGCAACATTTCCATCTTCTGAGATAAATTTTCCTCTTACCAGACTATCACTTAAGAGAGAACTTTTAAGTTCTTTTGCTTCCTTATCACTCTCTGGAAATACTTCTACCAAATCTTTTACCTCGATCCCTACGTCTGTGGCAATAATTTTAGGCATGTTTAGAAAAGAATTTACCGATTTTATAAAAGGAGCTTTCTCTAACTTTTCGGTTATAGTCTTAACTCTTTCCAGGTTTTCTAAAGTGAAAAGGTCTTCGTACTCCAGAGATATCATTGAGGTATCCGCTTGAGAGCCACCAAATTTTTCAACTACTTCAATATAGAATTTTATATCTGGGTCATCTTGAGAAACATATTTGGTAATATCATCCTCAATTTTAAGGTTTTTTATTTGCATACCAGCGAAAATAGTAATGAGAATTATTACGATAAATATATATCGGGCGTATTTAGTAATAAATTTAGCCACTTTTTTCATCATTTATTTTTTATCCTCTCTATTCCTCTTCATATTTTTAAATCAGTTTTAATTTTAACTGACTGGTCAGTCGAATGTCAAGAGATTTTTAGAATAATATTGAAATTTAAAGAAGAAACATCCAAAATAATCCCTCTTACTTTTTGAAAGCTTGACAAGTAGGGATACTAAAAACTATAATTATAAAAACAAAATAAATATGTATTTAAATATTTAAGGGGATAGTAGATAACAGTCATTCCCAGAGAGCTGATGGTTGGTGAAAATCAGTAGGTGACTTTACCGAATTCCACCCCCCCAATAATTTTCTGGTGAAATAAAGTATCCAGAGACGCACTATAGTGTGTTAAAAAATAGCCAATGAAGAATAGGATGTTCCTATTAAAATAGGGTGGCACCACGTGAGTAAGCTCTCGTCCCTGGTAGTAGATATTACTAACTGACGAGAGTTTTTTGTTTAAAGGAGCTAAACAAGATGAAAGAATTTGAAATAATTGATCATACTGCTGATATCGGAATAGTTGCTTATGGAAAGACTAAAAGAGAAGTTTTTATAAATGCTGCTAAAGGGATGTTTGAAATTATCGCTGGAGAAAACAGAGACCTTAAAGAAAATTTTTATGATAAAATTAAACTGGAAGCTAAAAGTCTGGAAGACTTACTAATCGCCTGGCTTAATGAGTTATTATATATCAGTGAAGTTAAATTGGTTATTCTTAATAAATTTATAATAAAAGAATTATCTGATGGTCAGATTAAAGCAGAAGTTGGAGGAACGAAAATCAACCATCTTTCTATTAGAATAAAAAGAGAGGTAAAAGCAGTTACTTATCATCGTTTAGAAATCAAAAAAGATGAGGAAAGCGGACTCTGGAGTGCTCAAGTAATTTTTGATATCTAATTGCTTACCTGGTCAGAAAGCAGGAATCTAATTTGTTATACGCAGGTGAGGAGGGAATTAAAATGAAAAATGTCTGGGAAGGACCCTTAAATAAAATTGATGATTGTCACTGGGAAATTCCTAAAAATTATCTTTCCGGGATGAGGGTACCCGGTCTTATTTATGCCTCTTCGAAATTATTAGAAAAAATACGTATGGATCATGCTCCGGAGCAGGTAGCTAATGTGGCTTTTTTACCGGGGATTGTAGGTTACTCGCTAGCTATGCCTGATATCCACTGGGGGTACGGTTTCTGCATAGGAGGAGTAGCTGCCACTACTTTAGATGATGGAGTAATTTCACCGGGAGGAGTTGGTTTTGATATAAATTGTCTTTCCTCAGATGCTTTAATTTTACATCCTCTTGGTTATACTCTAAAAATTAAAGAATTTGAAAAAATATGGTTAGAAGAAAAGATAAGCTGTTTTGATTTTGAAAAAGAAGATTTAATCAATAGTAAAATTATTAATTTTTTTAAAAAATTTCCCGATAATGAAGTTTATAAAATAACCACTAAAACTGGCAAAACGATTACTGCTACCGAAGACCATCCTTTTTATACCAAAGATGGAATGTTTCCTTTAAATAAACTGAAAGTAGGAGATGAATTAGCCATTTATCCCTTCGAGGGGGTTCCCTATGAAGAATCGAGCAACGAGATTATCCTTAATGAAGAGAAGATAAAAGAATTACTTTTAAAATTAGAGAAAGGAAATAATGGGAATGGATTAAATCAGATTCTATCACATTTAAAGAAGAGAGGATTACTACCTTTAAGATATAATTCTCCACAATTGCCTTATATCTTAAAGATTATGGGATATGTATTCGGAGACGGAAATATTCATTTTGCCAATAAAAAAGGTAAAGGTGTAACTAGTTTTTATGGAAAATCAGAAGACCTTGAAGAGATAAAAAGAGATATTACCCATATCGGATATAATTGTTCCCGGGTCTACTCCAGAACAAGAGATCATAAAATAGATACTCTTTATGGAAAATCTGAATTTTCTAGTACAGAAACATTTTGTAAGGTTGTTTCAAGCAGTTTTGCTATCCTTTTGGTTGGTTTAGGAACTGCTTTGGGGAATAAAACAAACCAAAATTATTATCTTCCTTCTTGGATTTTTAAGTCCCCACTTTGGCAAAAAAGACTTTTTTTAGCAGCATTTTTTGGAGCGGAATTATCCACCCCTAAAACTCTTTTAAACCATAAATATACTTTTTATTGCCCAATGATTTCTATGAATAAACAAGAAGGCTTTATGGAGAGCGGAAGAAAATTTTTAGAAGAAATTTCTGATTTATTAACCGAGTTTGGTGTAACTACTCAAAAGATAAGTCAGAGAATTGAATATATAAATAAAGAAGGGAATATATCTCATCGACTTCGATTAATTCTTTCTGATCAGACTCAGGATTTAATTAATCTTTATGGCAAGATTGGTTTTGAATATAATAAAAAGCGGAGTTTCATTGCTAATGCCACCGTACACTATTTAAAAGTTAAACCATTAATTATTGAAAAAAGGAATGGAATTGCGATTCAGGCTAAAGAATTAAAAACAAAAGAGGGAATAGGGGCGAAAGCTATTTATAAGCAGGTTGATTCATCTTATACTAATCTTCGTTTCATTGAACGTTCCATTTATGAAGAAAGAAAGTCTTCTTCTAAGATAAGTTCCAATGCTCTCTCTTTTAAAAGTTTTATGAATAAAAATACCGAAGGGTTAGGTCATTCCGGGATGTTATGGGATGAAATAATCAGTAAGCAGAAAGTGGATTTTAATGATTATGTATATGATTTCACCGTAGAACATCCTCACCATAATTTTGTGGCAAATAATTTTGTAGTCTCAAATTGTGGGGTCCGATTAGTGAGGACTAATTTGACCTTAAAAGAGGTGAAGCCCAAGATTGAATTGTTGGTTGATGAGCTATTTAGGGCTATCCCCTCAGGGTTAGGTTCGAAAGGAAGGATAAAGATAAGTTATAATGAGATGAGAAAGGTATTAAGGGAAGGCACTAAATGGGCGGTAAAGAGTGGATACGGCTGGGAGGAAGATGTATTATTTACTGAAGAAGAAGGGAGCATGAAAGAAGCCAACCCTGATTTAATTAGCAAGCATGCCCTGGAAAGAGGAAAACCTCAGCTAGGCACTCTGGGTTCTGGAAATCATTTTTTAGAGATTCAAGTAGTGGATAAAGTCTATGACCCTGAAATTGCTCGGGAATTAGGATTAGAAGAGGGTCAGATAACAGTTATGATTCATTGTGGTTCACGAGGGTTGGGACATCAGGTTTGTACTGATTATTTAGTGACTATGCAAAAGGCGGTAGAGAAGTACGGAATAAAACTTCCCGATCGTCAGTTGGCCTGTGCTCCTTTAGATTCCCCAGAAGGCAAGAATTATTATGCCGCTATGGCTGGTGCGGCAAACTATGCCTGGGCCAATCGGCAATGTATAATGCATTGGACTCGAGAGGTTTTTGCCAAGGTTTTTCGAAGTACTCCAGAAGAGTTAGAGTTGAAGTTAATCTATGATGTGGCTCACAATATTGCCAAGATAGAGGAACATAGTTGGGGAGGCCAAAAAATAAAATTATGTGTGCACCGAAAAGGGGCTACTCGCGCTTTTCCTCCCTTTCATCATGATATACCGGAAAGATACAAAAAAATAGGTCAACCGGTATTAATTCCTGGAGATATGGGAAGGTGTTCATATTGCCTAGTAGGGACCGAGAAGGCTATGGAAGAGACCTTTGGATCAACCTGTCATGGAGCAGGAAGAGTAATGAGTAGAATGGCAGCGAAAAAACAAGCACGGGGAAGAGATATTCAACAAGAATTAAAAGAACGAGGGATAATTGTAAAGGCAGAAAACCGGGGAACCTTGGTTGAAGAGATGTCTGATGCCTATAAAGATGTAAGTGAAGTAGTAGAAGTAATGCATCAGACCGGTATATCTAAAAAAGTAGCCCGAATGAAACCATTGGGAGTCATAAAGGGATAAGCATTTGGTTAACTGGTTTATTAGTTACCTGGTTAACTGGTTAAAGATGAGCATGTATATTTATGGATTAATATTTAACCAATTAACTAGCAAACCAGCTAACTAGCTAACCAAATTGATTGAAAAACCGGCAGATGATAAAAATTATGAATCACGATTTTTAGTCTAGAATTAAGAAAGAGGGAGGAGACAATGTTAGATTTAAAACTTATCCGTTCCAATCCAGAAAAAGTAAAAGAGGGATTAAAGAAGAGAGGGTCAGAGATTGATCTAGATACCATACTCCTACTTGATCAGAAGAGAAGAGAATTATTATTAGAAACAGGTACCCTAAAAGAAAAAAGAAATACCGTAAGCGAGGAAATTGGAAAATTAAAGAAAGAGAAGAAAGATGCTCAAGAGAAGATTTTAGCGATGAAAGAAGTATCTACCAAGATTAAAGAATTAGATGCTCAGGGGAAAGAAATTGATGAAGGGATAACTAAAATTTTACTAGAAATTCCTAATCTTCCTCATGAAAGTGTGCCGATTGGAGAGAACGAGAAGGACAATGTAGAAATAAGAAGATGGGGAGAACCCCGTAAATTCAATTTTACTCCTTTGACTCATGGGGATATTGGAGAAGCTCTAGATATACTTGATTTTGAGAGAGGAGCAAAGATAGCTGCTGCCCGATTTACGGTTTTAAAAGGGATGGGTGCTAAACTAGAAAGAGCCCTAATTAATTTCATGCTCGATCTTCACACCAATGAACATGGCTATAAAGAGATATTTCCTCCTTTTTTGGTGAATGCTGAAACTATGACTGGTACCGGGCAATTGCCCAAATTTGAAGATGATTTATTCAAGACTAGTAATGACCTTTATTTGGTACCCACTGCTGAGGTACCTTTAACTAATCTCCATCGACAGGAAATTTTAAATGATGATGATTTACCACTTTATTATGCTGCTTACACGGCCTGTTTTCGACGGGAAGCAGGTTCTTATGGTAAAGATGTGCGAGGTTTAATAAGACAACATCAGTTCAACAAAGTGGAGTTGGTAAAGATCTGCAGACCCGAGGATTCTTATAATGAGTTAGAAACTTTAACTCAGAATGCGGAAGAAGTTTTAAAAAGATTGGAATTGCCTTTTCGGGTGGTTGTTCTTTGTACTGGAGATATGGGTTTTTCGGCTGCTAAGACTTATGATATTGAAGTATGGTTACCAGCTCAAGACCGATACAGAGAGATATCTTCTTGTAGCAATTGTGAAGATTTTCAAGCCAGGAGGGCAATGATTAGATATCGTTCTAAAGAAAAAGAGAAAGTAAATTTGGTCCATACTTTAAATGGTTCTGGTTTAGCGGTAGGAAGGACTTTGGTAGCTATATTGGAAAATTATCAGCAGAAAGACGGAAGTATA
>JBGPSO010000059.1:0-8150 GCA_041490145.1 Atribacterota bacterium | reverse complement strand
TTAGAAGAATTATGGGCTTTTAACGAAGAAATATTAGCTCGTAGTATCTATAATTCTAAAATACCTATAGTTTCGGCTATAGGTCATGAAACAGATTTTACTATTTCAGATTTTGTGGCTGATTTACGTTGTCCTACCCCCTCCGCTGCAGCGGAAATGACTATACCAGATAAAAGTAGTTTAATAAATAATATAAATTTATTAAATAGCAAACTAAACAAAGCCATAAAAAGAAATCTTGAATTAAAGGTGGAGAATATAAATTCTATAAACAAAAGCATTCAATATCAAGGACCAGAAAATAAGATTAATCAATATTATCAATATATCGATGAATTTAGTGTTCGTATAAAATTAAGGATTAAGCATCAAATAGAATTATATGAAGAAAAAATAAAAAAAGATAAACAAAGGTTGGATTCATTAAACCCTGATGCGGTAATTGAACGTGGATATAGTATTTGTAGAAAAATACCGGGTAAAGAGATTATTAAAAGACTAAATCAGGTTGAAATTGGTAATGAAATAGAAGTTATTATAAGTGATGGAAAAATGTTAGGTAAAGTTTATAAAAAGGAGGCTATTTCAAAATGAAAACAAAGAAAAAAAATGAAGATATTCCATTTGAAGATTATTTAAAAAGATTAGAAAAAATTGTAAACCAATTAGAGGAAGGTGATTTGACTTTAGATGAATCAATAAAACTCTATGAAGAAGGTATGAATATCTCCAAATTATGTTTAGATAAATTAAATAAAGCCAAACAAAAGATAGAACAATTGGTTATTGAAAATGAAGAAAAATATTCTACTAAACCTTTTTCTATAAAAAAAGAGGAAGATACAGATAATGAATTTTAAAAATTATCTGGAAGATAAAAAAAATATTATCGATAAGGCTTTAGATGAATTTTTACCACCAGAAAATAAATCACCTTTCATTATTCATCAAGCAATGCGTTACAGTGTTTTTAGTGGAGGAAAGAGGATAAGACCGATTTTAACTTTAACAACGGCTGAATTATTAGACCAAGAAATAGAAAAAGTAATAAGTGCGGCTTGCGGGATTGAATTAATTCATACTTTTTCTTTAATTCATGATGATTTACCTTGTATAGATAATGATGACTTTAGACGGGGAAAACCCAGTAATCATAAAGTATTTGGAGAAGCTATAGCCTTATTAGCCGGTGATGCTCTTCTGGTTTCTGGATTTGAACTAATAGCAAAAAACTCGGGAGTAAAAGGAATAAAAAAACAGTCTATTATAAACTTGATCAAAGAAATATCTTTTTATATCGGGACAGATAATATGTTAGGAGGGCAGGTAGAAGATATAAATCCAGGAAACGAAAATATAAAAAAAGAGGATTTATATAATCTTTATATGAAAAAAACCGCTGCTTTAATATGTGTTTCCATTAGGGCAGGAGCAATCTTATCTAATGCCAACCAAAGGCAACTTAAAGCCTTAACCAGATATGGAGAAAATATAGGACTAGCTTTTCAAATTGTTGATGATATGCTCGATATTATGCAAGATCAAAGGGTTATGAAAAAACCTACTTATCCTAACCAATATGGTATAAAAGAATCAAAGAATGAAGCTGATAGGTTAATTAAAGAAGCAAAAGATTCATTAAAAATATTCAATAATAAAGCAGAAACATTAAAAAATTTAGCTGATTATATTATTTCAAGAGAGAAGTAAAAAGATAGTATATAATATAGCGTATAGTGGGTAGCGTTTAGCGTATAGTATGATTAGCGAAATGCCTATATCATCAAAAATAAAAACTTAAAGTGAAAAGCGTAAAGCTATAATTCAAAATTCAAAACCTTTTTCTTAAATTTTAAATTTTAAGCTTTGGTTTTTCGCTTTGCGCTTTACATTTTACGCTTTATGCGCTGTACGCTATACGCTAAAAGAAATCGAGGAGGGAAAATGCTTAGACCGAATAATAGAAGATTTGATGAGATACGACCTATTAATATTTCCAGAAATTATATAAAATATGCAGAAGGATCCACTTTGATAAAAATGGGGGATACAAAAATAGTGTGTACTGCTTCAGTCGAAAATAAAGTACCTTTATTTTTGAGAGGGATAAAACAGGGTTGGATTTCCGCAGAATATTCTATGATTCCCCGAGCAAATCAAATTAGAAATATTAGAGATTCCGTAAAAGGTAAAATAAACGGACGATCTTCCGAAATTCAAAGATTAATAGGAAGATCTTTAAGGGCTGTAGTTAATTTAAATGATTTAGGAGAAAGGACTATATGGATAGACTGCGATGTGATTCAAGCCGATGGTGGAACCAGGATTTCAGCCATTATTGGTTCTTTTATCGCCCTTTATGATGCTTTAAATTATCTGAAAGCAGAAGGTCAATTAGATGAAATTCCTATAAAAGATTATATAGGCGCAATAAGTGTGGGAATAATTGATGGAGAAATGCTATTGGACTTAAATTTTAAAGAAGATTCTCAGGCCCAAGTAGACTTAAATATTGCTATGACTGAGAAAGGAGAAATAATTGAGATTCAAGGAACAGCTGAAAGCAGACCTTTTTCTAAAAGAAATTTACAAGAATTGATTAAATTAGCTGAGGTAGGCATAAAAAAAGTAATTGAAAAAGAAAAAGAAATATTAGGAGAAATATGTTAGAAATAATTATTGCCACAAAAAATTTAGGTAAAGTTAAAGAAATAAAAGATATTTTTGATAATTTCAATATTAAAATATTACCTAAGAAAGATTTTCCGCAGCTTCCAAAAATTGATGAGGATGGTAAAACATTTCAAGAAAATGCTCTTAAAAAAGCTGGTAAAATTTCAGAATATACTGGGAAAATTTGTTTAGCAGATGATTCTGGATTAGAAATAGATTATTTAGAAGGAAAACCTGGAATTTATTCTTCTAGATGGGGAAATAACGATGAAGAACGTATAAATAAAGTACTTAATTTATTAGAAAATGTTCCTGAAAACAAAAGAAATGCAAAATTTGTTTGTGTTTTAGTTCTTGCTTTTCCAGATGGAAGAAAATATATGGTGAAAGAAGAATGTCCAGGAAAAATTTCTTTTATTCCCAGAGGGAAATATGGTTTTGGTTATGATCCAATTTTTTTAATTCCTGAATATAACCAAACTTTCGCTGAATTAGGAGATAAGATTAAAAACCAAATTAGCCATAGAGGGAAAGCTCTAAGAAGGATGATCAAAATAATAAATGAAATTAGGGATGAGTTTTAAGGAGAGGGTTGTTGCTTTTTATAAATTGACTTATAAATATATTTCTTATATAATAACTTTTGTTTCGGGGCGTAGCGCAGCTTGGAAGCGCACCTGCTTTGGGAGCAGGGGGTCGGAGGTTCAAATCCTCTCGCCCCGACTTAGCGGGAATAGCTCAGTTGGTAGAGCGCCAGCCCTCCAAGCTGGCTGTCGCGGGTTCGAACCCCGTTTCCCGCTCCAAGTATATCTACGCGCCCGTAGCCCAATAGGATAGAGCAACGGATTTCTAATCCGTAGGTTGGGGGTTCAATTCCCTTCGGGCGCGCCATATTATAAAATAATTAATATGGTGGGCGTAGCTCAGTTTGGTTAGAGCCCTGGATTGTGGCTCCAGAGGTCGGGGGTTCAAATCCCCTCGCTCACCCCAATCAATTATAAAGCGCTCGTAGCCCAATTGGATAGAGCTGCGGACTTCGGATCCGATGGTTGGGGGTTCAAGTCCCTCCGAGCGCACCAAAATTTTAGTTGAAAATGAAAGAACAAATGTTGTATTATAAATAAGGTTTTGCAATTTTTATTTGTGGGCCGTTAGCTCAGTTGGTAGAGCACCTGACTTTTAATCCGGGTGTCACAGGTCCGAGTCCTGTACGGCCCACCATTAAAAATGCGAGGGTGGTGAAACTGGTAGACACGCTGGACTTAGGATCCAGTGGGTAAAACCATGCGGGTTCGACTCCCGCCCTTCGCACTATAAAAATAAAGTATAAAAATGTAGTAAAGCCGCAATAATAATTGCGGCTTTACTACACTACAATTTACAATTAATTACATCAATTAATGGAGGTAGATATATAATGGTAGAGGTTAAAATAAAAGAACAAAAAGAAAATGAATTTCACCTGGAAATTGAAGTTGATAAAATAGAAGTAAATAATAAATTAGAAAATGTATATAATGATTTATCTTATCAAGCAAAAATACCAGGTTTTCGAAAAGGTAAAGTTCCAAAAAATATTTTAAATATGCATTTAGGAAGAGAATACTTTTACGAAAAAACAGCTGAAGAATTAATCCCGGATAGTTATATCGAAGCTATAAAGAAAATTAATATTGAACCGATTGAGCAAGCTAAAATAAAAATAATACAAATAGAAGAGGATAAGCCATTAATATTTGAAGCAATCGTGCAAGTAAAGCCAGAAGTTAAATTAGGTTCTTTTGATAAAATTACTGTATCTAAAGAAGATATAAAAATTACAGATTCTGATGTAGAAAATGAAATAAAAAGGATACAAGAAAATTTAGCTAAATTAAAAATTGTTAAAGATCGCCCAGCCAAAGAAGGTGACTATCTGGTAATTGATTCTGAAGGATATATTGACGGAAAGGTAATAAAGGGAAGTAAAGTGGAGAAACAGATGATTCAATTAAACAAAAGAACTTCGCCTGAATTCAATAAACAACTTTTAGACTGTTCAGTAGGACAAGAAAAAGAGATAAAAATATTAGTGCCTAAGGATGCTGAAGATAAAGAAATGGCAGGAAAAGAAATTATATACCAAGTAAAGGTAATGGAAATAAAAGAAAAAGAGTTACCGAAGTTAGATGGAGATTTTTTTAAGATCATAGGTAATTATAAAAATTTAGATGACTTCAAGAAAGATATAAGTGAAAAATTAAAGAAGCAAGCTGAAATATTTAGTAAAAATAATTATGAAAGTAAATTATTAGAAAAAGTAGCCGAGGTTTGCGAGGTAAAGGTACCAGAAGTATTAATTGAAAGAGAATTAGACTATATGATGAAATCTTTAAATGATGATTTAAAAGCAAGAAAATTATCTTTACAAGATTATTATAATAGTATTAATACAAATGAAGAAAATATTAAAAAAGAATATGGAATTGTCGCTGAAAAAGGAATAAAACAAGAATTAGTTTTAGATAAAATTGCTCAAGAAGAAAATATTCAAGTCACCGAGCAAGAAATAAAAGATAAAATTAACACCATTGCCCAAGAAGTAAAACAGGATCCTATGAAAGTAGAAGCTACTCTTAAAAAGAATAATAATTTAGATGGTCTAAGAGAAAGCATAAAAAGAGACAAAATAGTAAATTTTCTAAATAAAAAAGTAAAAATAATAAATTCTAAAAAGGAGGGTGAATCCAAATGACTTTAGTACCAATTGTAATAGAACAGACTCCCCGGGGAGAGAGAGCATATGATATTTATTCTCGTTTGTTAAAAGATAGAATAATATTTTTGGGAACTGAGATAGATGATGCTACAGCAAATACCATTATAGCACAATTATTATTTTTAGAAGCCTCCGACCCGGATAAGGATATTTACATTTATATTAATAGTCCAGGGGGTTCAGTAAGCTCAACTATTGCTATATATGATACAATTCAATATATTAAATCAGCTGTTTCAACTATATGCGTAGGTTTGGCGGCAAGCGGCGCAGCTTTAATATTAGCCTCAGGAACAAAAGGGAAAAGATTTGCTTTGACTAATTCAAGAATTATGTTACATCAACCTTTAGGTGGAGCACAAGGTCAGGTTACAGATATTGAGATACAAACCAGAGAACTTAAAAGAATTAAGGATACCCTTAACCAGATCTTAACTTATCATACTGGTCAGCCGTTAGGAAAGGTGGAAAAAGATACAGATAGAGATTTCTATTTGACTGCTCAAGAATCAAAAGAATATGGATTGATTGATGAAGTAATCAAGGTTCGTGAGGAGGTAAAGAAATAGAAATACGACAGATGAAGAAGGAAGTGATAATTTAATGAACTGCTCTTTTTGTGGTAGAAACCAAGATGAAGTATATAAAATAGTTTCAGGACCAGGAGTTTGTATCTGTGATGAATGTATCAAAGTATGTAATGACATTATATTAGATCGAAAAAAGAAAGAAAAGGTTCCCTTTGATTTAAAACAAATTCCATCTCCCCAAGAGATTAAATATTTTTTAGATGAATATGTAGTAGGACAAGAAAAGACCAAAAAAATAATTTCAGTTGCTGTATATAATCATTATAAAAGAATTAAAAGTAATGAAAAAAATAAATTAAATAATAAAAATAATAAAGAAAATGAAGAAATAGAATTAGAGAAGAGCAATATTTTATTAATAGGACCTACTGGATGTGGTAAAACTTTATTAGCTCGGACTTTAGCTAAAAAATTAAATGTACCTTTTGTTATTGCTGATGCTACAACTTTAACCGAAGCAGGATATGTTGGTGACGATGTAGAAAATATTTTATTAAATTTATTAAGAGTGTCAGGCAATGATGTGAATCTTACCCAAAAAGGAATAATATATATTGATGAGATAGATAAAATTGGTCGTAAATCAGAGAGTCCTTCCATAACCAGAGATGTTTCCGGAGAAGGAGTACAGCAAGCTTTATTAAAAATTATTGAAGGTACGGTAGCTAGTGTACCTCCTTATGGAGGAAGAAAACATCCGCAGGAAAAAAATATTCAGATAGATACCACAGAAATATTGTTTATTTGCGGTGGGACTTTCGAAGGATTGGAAAATATAATAAATTATCGAATAGGTAAAAATAACATTGGTTTTACGGCTGATATAAAAAGTAAAAATAATAAAAATGATATTTATAACATAATAGAAAACGTATTACCAGAAGATTTAATAAAATTTGGTTTAATTCCTGAATTAGTAGGAAGATTGCATATAATTTCTACACTAAAGTCTTTAGATGAAGATGCATTATTAAGAATATTAAAAGAACCAAAAAATGCTATAGTAAATCAATATAAAAAGATTTTTGAATTAGAAGGCGTGGAGCTTAAATTTACTCCAGATGCCTTAGAAGCTATTGTAGAAGAAAGTATAAAAAGAAATGTAGGGGCGAGGGGTTTGCGTTCAATTATGGAAGATGCAATTTTAGATATAATGTACCAAATTCCTTCGGAAAAAAATATTAAAAAATGTACTATTACCGAAGAAGTTATTAAAAATAAAAGTATGCCTAAAATAGTTAGATATAATGAAAGACTAAAAAAAGAGACGGCATAATATAATATTGTATATTATATAAATTATCTTATCATGGTATATTAATTTGTGAAAAAATGAAAAAAGAATAAAAAATTTGACTTGATATATAGGTGTGATATATTATACGAGACACCTGAAATAAGGAAAGTGAGATCTAATATTCTATATGAATAAACAAGAAAAAAAATTAAACTACTTTGATAAAAATACCTTGCCTTTATTACCTCTTAGAGACTTAGTAGTTTTTCCTTATATGGTTATTCCTCTTTTTGTAGAAAGAGAACAATCCATTAATGCTTTAGAAGAAGCAATTAATTTAAAAAGTTTAATCTTTATAGCTACTCAAAGAGACCCAGGAGCAGAAAAACCAAAATTAGAGGATTTATATTCTGTGGGCACTATTGCCAAAGTAATACAAATATACAAATTACCTGACGATACTATAAAAATATTGATAGAGGGATTAAATAGAGCAAAAATTATAAAATTAGAAGAAGGAGACAATTTCCTTAAAACAAAATTTGAAAAAGTTAAAGTTAAAAATGATAAAAATCTAAAAATTGAGGCTTTAATAAGATTAGCAATCAATAAATTCGAGCAATATTTAAAATTATATAATGATAAATTGCAATCTGAAATAATGATCTCACTAGGAAATATTAAAAAACCTGATAAATTAGCCGATATAATTTCTTCTAACTTAATTTTAAATCTAAAAGAAAAACAAAATTTATTGGAAATATTCGATCCTTTAGAAAGATTAGAAAGACTAATTGGTATATTAAAAAGAGAGATAACTATTTTAAAATTAGAAAAGAAAATACAAAATAGAGTAGAAGTGAATTTAGAAAAATTTCAAAAGGATTATTAT
>JBGPSO010000058.1:0-8238 GCA_041490145.1 Atribacterota bacterium | reverse complement strand
TTTTTTAAAATAATTTAAATACATTATTCTCGATAGAATTAGGTTATAAAAATATTGATTTTAAATTAGTTAAAGAAAAAGGTAATTTATTATGTTCCTTTATAATACTATCTAACCATCTTAATTCAAATAATATAACTTTATTTTCATCTATTTTTTCACTTAGTATATTATAATCGAAATCTGAAGAAATAATTACTGAATAATCTGATTTAGTTTTTTCTTTTGTTTTAGTCAACTCACTCCAATATTCATATTTTTGTATTTTTTTACTCTTTTCATCTAATACCTTTCCGTCTACAACTAAATTATAGGCCTTATAATCTAATAGTGCTTCTACTAAAATAAAAGATGCCTTTCCTTCCAATATAACTGAAGTTTGAAATCCTAAAAAGTTAAATACTTTTTGAAGTAATGGTTTAAAATTTTCATTATCTTCAGAATTTATCAGTTTTAACCGCAATTGTTTAAGTTTGCTTAGCCAATCAAAAAGCCCCCATACTTCTTCTTTTTTTTCAATAAATCGGGGATCTTTTTTCAAAACATTATTTATATATTTAGAAAATAAATTTTCACTTTTTACTTCTACCTCTAATGCTTTTTCACAAATTTCTTTATAAGTTAAAGGATGACCTGCTTCTTGTAATATTTTAAAAATTTTTTCACCTAATTCATCTTGGGGTTCTACTTGGGTCTCATTTTCTGTTACTAAAAAGTATCTTTTTCTATCATAATCAATAAGGCCAATAAAAATAATATCATTTACCCTTAATTCCTTCTTTTCATACCATTCTTTTAATCCCATTATACAATTAAGTTCATTGTTTACTGTTGCTTCTATTTCGTTTCCTTCTTTGTCTATAAAAGTAGCTTCAATAATATTTTTATCTCGGGGGAAAAATGGCCTCATATAACTAGTTAAAAACATAGTGCCATCTTTTAAACAGTAACTGGTAAGAGAATATTTGATATTTGCATCTTTATATTTCCATTTTACTAAACCCCAAACACCCCTTTTTGCCCGCATAAATCTTTTATCTCCACTCATAGAGGCATTTACAGCATAATACGGCTCTTTAACATTTAGTGGTCTTATTTTTATTAATTCTTTAGTGATTTCCCGAAAATGCAAAGGTTTTTTATGTTTAGTTAATATCTCATAAGCAACATCAGCAACTGACTTATGCTTCATAAAGTATTTTTCTCCTATTAATCAATTGACCAATTGACCAATTATAGTTTTTAAAAAATATGAGAAAATATTAAGTTCTTTACTTTTAGAAAATTCATTTTATTTATTATATACATTTCTTTTTATATTTTACAAATAAATTAGTTATTGGTCAATAGCGAATAGTCGTTAGTCGTTAGTATATAGTCATTAGTGAAAATAGTCATTGCGAGCTCCGATTTATCGGAACGTGGCAATCTCTTTATTGAGCTAAAAATTTAAAACTAAAAGCTAAAAACCATAATTCAAAACTCAAAACCTTTTTCTTTTATTTTTAATTTTAGGTTATAGTTTTGTGTTTTTCGCTTTACGTTTTTCGTTTCTTATTTATATCTTTTCATCAACTCTGCCTCTAATACCGTTTTAATTTTTTCTGCCATCTTTTTTCCAAATCCTGGTATTTTACTTATATCGACTATGGAAGCATTCTGAATATCTTTTATGCTCTTAAAATGTTTTAATAATAATTTTTTTCGCTTAATTCCAATCCCGGGAATAAAATCTAATTTTGAATTACGTAATTCCTTAGCTCTAATATTCCTATGATAAGTTACTGCAAATCGATGAGCCTCATCCCTTATTCTTTGTAGTAAGAAAAGTGTTTCTGAATTAGAAGGCAAAATTATGGGCTCATTATCTTCTGGTTTAAATATCTCCTCCTCCTTTTTGGCTATACTTATTAGCGGTAATTTTAAATTTAGTTTGTTTAATATCCTTTTTACTGCAATAAGTTGACCTCTTCCTCCATCAACAAGAACTAAATCAGGTAATCTTTTATTTTCAGATAATAACCTTCTATATCTTCTTTCTGTCACCTCTTGTAACATAGCATAATCATCAATTTTTTTAACTCTTTTTACTTTAAATCTTCGGTAATCTTTCTTATTTGGTCTTCCTTTCTCAAAAACAACCAAGGAACCAACAGAAAATTCACCCTGAATATTGGAGATATCGAAAGCTTCGATTCTTTCTGGTAGTTTTTCCAATCTCAATTTATCCTTTAAATCAATAATTGCCTGCTCAGCTTTTTTAATTTCATTTTCTTCTACCTCTTCTATTTTTTTTAATAAATATCCATTTTTATTATTTTTATTATATAAATTTATTTTTTGACCTTTTAAAATTCCTTCAATGGATCTTATTTTATCTCTTATCTTGGCAGCTTTTTCATAATATAAATTATTTGAGGCTTCTTTCATTTCTCGATAAAGTTTATTAAGTAATTTTTTATGTTTCCCGGTTAAAAATAGGCATATTTCTTTTACTTTTTTTTGATAATCTATTTTACTAATCATATTTGCACAAGGTGCTGAGCATAACCCTATTTGATAATCCAAGCAGAGATCAGTTTTTTTTAAATCCTTTTTTCTACATCCTCTAATTTTAAATATCTGCCTTAATAATTTAATTACGGTTCGGGTAGCTTCTGCATCTACAAAAGGACCAAAATATAAAGCCTTATCTTCTCTTACTTTCTTATTTAACTTTCTGTAAAAAAATATTTGCGGAAAATCTCTCCCTAAAGTTATTTTAATATAGGGATAACTTTTATCATCTTTCGACTGAGTGTTATAATAAGGATGGTTATTTTTAATCATTTTGCTTTCTAAGATAAGTGCTTCCATTTCGGAAGAAGTAAGTATATATTCTATCTCTTCTATTTCTTTAATCATTTTTTTTATTTTTAGGGAATGTTGAAAAGAATCACTAAAATATGAGGAAATTCTACTTTTTAAGGAATTAGCTTTTCCTACATATATTACTTTTCCAGTATTATTTTTAAAAAAATAAACTCCACTCGTATCAGGTAACTTGCTTATCTTCGATTTAATATCCATTTAATCAATTCTCCAATTTACCAATTGACCAATTAATTTGGTTATCTGGTTAGCTGGTTAAGAAAACAAATTTAAGATAAAAAACTGGTTTTATAGTTTTGCGTTTTTAATTTTTAGTTTTCTAAACTAATTAACCAGCTAACAAATTCTATACGCTAAACACTATCCGCTCTACGCTATAAAGTACGAGATACGAATTTATTCTGACTCCTGACTTCTGATTTTCTTTACGCAATACGCAATACGAATTACTATTCACTAACGACTAATTTAACACTTTTTTTAAAAATTCTCCGGTAAATGAATTTACATTCTGGGCAACCTCTTCAGGAGTTCCCTCAGCCACAATACTTCCTCCTTCTTCTCCTCCTCCTGGCCCAAGATCTATAACATAGTCTGCTGATTTAATTACATCTAAATTGTGTTCAATTACTAAAACGGTATTCCCCGTTTGCACTAATCGATCTAAAACATTGAGTAATTTTTTCACATCATCAAAATGCAATCCAGTAGTCGGTTCATCTAAAAGATATATGGTCTTTCCTGTACTTTTAGCGCTTAATTCTTTGGCTAATTTAATTCTTTGCGCTTCACCACCAGACAGAGTAGTAGCTGGTTGCCCTAATTTTATATAACTTAATCCTACATCATACAAAGTTTTCAGTTTCCTTTTAATTGAAGGGATTGCTGAAAAAAATTCTAGAGCTTCTTCTACAGTCATCTCCAGCACTTGAGCAATATTTCTACCTTTGTATTTTATATCTAAAGTTTCTCGATTAAATCTTTTACCATTACAAACCTCACAAGGTATATATACATCAGGTAAAAAATACATCTCAATCTTTACTATTCCTCCACCTTGACAAGCTTCACATCTTCCTCCCTTCACATTAAAGCTAAACCTACCTGACTGGTAACCCCTTATTCGGGCTTCCTTTGTTTTGGCAAAAATTTCTCTTATAAGTGTGAAGCTCCCGGTATAAGTAGCTGGGTTAGAACGTGAAGTTCTACCTATAGGTGATTGATCAATAATTATTACTTTATCAACATACTCAATTCCTTCAATTTTATCATAATCTCCAGGGTGAATTCGACTTTTATATATTTCTCTAACTAAAGCCTTATATAATGTTTCTTCAACTAAAGTACTTTTTCCTGAGCCAGAAACTCCAGTAACACAAGTAAATGTACCTAAGGGAATAGAGACATCAATTTTTTTTAAATTATACTGGCGAGCTCCGTAAATCTTTAAATATTTTCCGTTTCCCTCTCTTCTTTTAAAAGGAATATTAATTTTACTGAGATGGCTTAAATATTTTCCAGTAATAGATTCCTTATTTTTCATTAGATCGGAACAACTTCCTCTGGCAACCACATAACCTCCATGTAATCCTGCCCCAGGACCAAGATCCACAATGTAATCTGCAATCTTCATGGTTGCTTCATCGTGCTCAATAACAATTATTGTATTTCCTAAATTTCTCAATTTTAAAAGAGTTTGTAAAAGCTTGTAATTATCTTTTTGATGTAAACCAATACTTGGTTCATCTAAAATATATAGTACTCCAGTTAAACTTGAACCAATCTGAGTAGCTAAACGAATCCTCTGATTTTCTCCACCAGCTAAAGTAGAAGAAGCACGAGATAAAGTTAAATAATCTAATCCTACATTAATTAAAAAACCTAATCTATTTTTTATTTCTTTCAATATCTGACCAGCAATTGTTTTCTCTCTTTCGTGCAGTTTTATATTTTCAAAAAAATTATAATTCTGTTTAACGGACTGTTCAGCAAGATCTACTATAGAAAAGCCATCAATAGTTACCTTTAAACTCTCGGGACGT
Organism: Atribacterota bacterium; assembly: GCA_041490145.1. Lineage (GTDB taxonomy): Bacteria > Atribacterota > Phoenicimicrobiia > Phoenicimicrobiales > Phoenicimicrobiaceae > Infernicultor. The sequence goes on along the minus strand of JBGPSO010000058.1, from coordinate 3,325 downwards.
AATCTTTTTCCTTTACATGAAGGACAGGGTTTAATAGTCATAAATTTTTGTATCTCTGAACGAATATATTCTGATTTAGTCTCTCGATATCGTCTTTTTAAATTATTGATTACTCCTTCAAAATAATTTTCATGAAGCCAATAGGTATTTTGTTCATCATTTTGATATTTAAAAGGTATTTTAACCTCTCCAGAACCATACAATATAATATCTTGAAATTTAGTTTTTAAATCAACAAAAGGAGTATTAAGACTAAAATCATAAAAATCAGACAGGCCTTTTAATATGTGGTATAAATATTTTCCTTTCACTTCGCCCCAAGGGACTAAAGCACCCTCTAAAATGGACTTACTTTTATCTGGTACAATTAATTCCGGATCGAATTCCATTTTAAAACCCAAACCACTACAAGTGGGACAAGCTCCGTAAGGACTATTAAAAGAAAAGATTCGAGGAGCAATCTCTGGTAAATTTATTCCGCAACGAGGACACGAAAAATGTTCACTGAATATCTTTTCTTTTCCATCTTCTAGATCAATTATTACTATCCCTTCACTTAAGCTTACCGCAGTTTCAATAGAGCTAGCTAAACGACTTTTTATTTCAGGTTTTACTATTAATCTATCTACTACAACTTCTATATTATGATTTTTATATCTATCAACTTTTATATCTTCTTCTACTTCATAAATATTTCCATCAACTCTTACCCTGACAAATCCTTTTCTTTGAATATCTTCTAATACTTTTTTATGTTCTCCCTTTTTAAAACGAATTATGGGAGCTAAAACTTGGATTTTGATTCCTGGGGGTAAAATTAAAATTTGGTCAACCATCTGCTCAACTGTCTGTTGGCTAACCTGCTGGCCACACTCTGGACAATGAGGTATTCCAATTCGAGCAAATAGTAAGCGCAGGTAGTCATAAATTTCCGTTACGGTGCCAACTGTAGATCGAGGATTTTTACTTGCCTTCCTCTGATCAATGGCAATTGCTGGAGATAATCCTTCAATATAATCCACATCAGGTTTTTTCATCCTCTCCATAAATTGTCGAGCATAAGAAGACAAAGATTCAATATATCTTCTCTGGCCTTCTGCATAGATAGTATCAAAAGCTAAAGACGATTTACCAGAACCACTTAATCCAGTAATTACTACTAATTTATTTCTGGGTATCTCCAGATTTATATTCTTTAGATTGTGTTCTCTTGCCCCTTTAATTATTATCTTATTCTGAGCCATTAAATATCTCTCCTCTAAATCAGTATATAGTATCGAGTATCGAGTATATAGTAAGAAATCAAAGAAAAATAATTCCTAAATTCTAATTAGCTAATTTATTAATTAATCTAAATATATTATTATTCTCTTTTCTTTACTATATACTATATACTAACGACTATTCACTATTTAATTTCCCCGAATAGGGTTTTTTCTTTTTTTAATCTTCTTATTTCATCTCGAAGCAAGGCAGCTCTTTCAAAATCTAAATTTTTTGCTGCTTGTATCATCTCTTTTTCTAAAGATTTTATTAACCAACTCAAGTTATTTTGGCTTAAATACTTTCCTGGTTCTTCACTAACAGATGAAAAATTATCAAAGCCATTTAAATTACTAACCCTAATAAATTCTTCTACTGGTTTGATTATAGTTTGAGGTATTACAGAGTATTTGTGGTTATATTCTAATTGTATCTTTCTTCTTCGATTAGTTTCATTTATTGCTCTTTTTATTGATCCAGTAATATTTTGACAATATAAAATAACTGTACCATTTATATTCCTTGATGCTCTTCCCATAGTCTGGATTAAGGAAGTTTCTGACCTTAGAAAACCTTCTTTATCCGCATCCAAAATAGCTACTAAAGATACTTCTGGGAGGTCTAATCCTTCTCTTAAAAGATTAACTCCCACCAATACATCAAACTTACCTAATCTTAAATCCTTTAGTATGTTGATCCTTTCTAAAGTTTCAATTTCTGAATGAAGATACCTCACTTTTATATTAATTCCTTCCAGATACTCAGCTAAATTTTCTGCCATTCTTTTAGTTAAAGTAGTTACTAATACTCTTTCTTTTTTCTCAGTCCTTTTTTTAATTTCTTCTATTACACTATCAATCTGATTCTTTATTGGTTTTAAGATTACCTCTGGATCAACTAATCCCGTAGGTCTAATAATTTGCTCAACTACTTGTTCACTTCTTTCTAATTCATATTTAGCGGGAGTAGCTGAAACAAAGATAACTTTTTTCATATAATTTTCTATTTCTTTAAAATATAAAGGTCTATTGTCATAAGCAGAAGGTAAGCGAAAACCATAATTTACCAAACTGTCTTTTCGAGATTTATCGCCTGCAAACATACCTCTTAATTGAGGAATAGTAACATGAGATTCATCAATAAACATTAAAAAATCAGAAGGAAAATAATCCAACAAAGTTGCCGGGGGCTCTCCTGATTTTCTTCCACTAATATGACGAGAATAATTTTCAATCCCGCTACAATATCCTACTTCTATTAACATTTCCAAATCATATTTAGTTCTTTCTTCTAATCTTTGAGCCTCTAAGTGTTTTCTCTCTTTTTTAAAATATTTTAATCTTTCTCTTAATTCTTCTTCGATAGATAAAACTGCTCTTTCTAATTTATCTTTAGTAGTGACAAAATGTTTAGCCGGATAAACTATTAATTTATCTTTTCTTTCTATAACTTTTCCCGTTAAAGGATCTATCTTAGAAATTACTTCTATTTTATCACCCCATAACTCTATACGAAAGGCATATTCTAAATAAGAGGGAAATATTTCGATTACATCTCCTCTAATTCTAAAACATCCTCGATGAAAATCGATATCATTCCTCTCGTAATGTATATTTATAAGCCTTTCCATAATTTTATCTCTTTCACAGATTTCATTCTTATTAACTGTTAACACCAACTCTTTATAATCTTGGGGTGAACCTAACCCATAAATACAAGATACACTGGCTACTATAATTACATCCCTTCGTTCCAAAAGGGAGCTGGTAGCAGAGAGTCTTAATCGGTCAATCTCATCATTTATAGAAGAATCTTTCTCAATATAAGTATCTGTACGGGGAATATAAGCTTCTGGTTGATAATAATCATAATAACTTACAAAATACTCTACCGCATTGTAAGGAAAATATCTTCTAAATTCACTACATAATTGAGCAGCTAAAGTTTTATTATGGGAGATCACCAGGGTGGGTAATTGAACCTCTTGAATTACATTAGCCATAGTAAAAGTCTTCCCTGAACCAGTAACTCCAAGTAAAGTTTGATATTTATAATTATTATA
>JBGPSO010000057.1:0-8255 GCA_041490145.1 Atribacterota bacterium | reverse complement strand
TGATTACTTTTTATATTTTAATTACTTATCCAGTGAATACATTTAAGTTAATTCTTTTTAATTATTTTATACTTTATTTCAATTTTTTTCACCTATCGATGATAAATTGCTTCTACCGGGTCTTTATGGGCTGCCCAGTAGGCAGGAGCTATGCTGGAAAATAATGCAATAACTATTCCAAAAAAGAAGATGAAAACAAAAGAAGATAAATTCCAAACCCCATAAATTTTATCTAAAATCGGGATCCCATATAGAGACATGTCTCCACCTATATAACTTAAGTCATATCCATATTTAACCATCCATCCTACTCCTGCAGCCCCCAATAAGCAACCGGCCAATCCGCCGATGATTCCTACACCGCATGCCTCTATCATAAAGACAAGAACAATCTCCCATTCTCTCATCCCCAAAGCTTTCATCATACCGATCTCTCTGGTCCTCTCCAGGGCAGACAGGATAACATTATTAATAATTCCTATCATACCGATCATTAAAATTACGGTTAAAACAACGGCGGTTTCAGCATTTTGAGCAGCACTCATGGCTATCACCGTCTTGGCAGATTCTCGCCAGGAGTAAGCTTTAATATTTATGTTTTTTTTCTGAAATATTTGATTAATATTATCTATAATAGGGTTAATTTCTTTTCCCTTATTTGTTCTAATGGTAATCATGCTAATACCATTTTCCACATTCAATGCCTGCTGGGCGATATCCAAAGGAACAAAAACAATGCCATTATTAATCACCGGATGGGGAGTATTCACCAATCCGCTAATTTCTAAATCAATAGTATTAAAAGTCTCTTCTTTGGTCCTGATTAAAAGTGTAATATAATCATTAACTTTTAAATCCATCAATTCAGCTAATCTTTCCCCTATAACCGCTTTGGATTCTCCCGAAGCAAACATCGAACCGGCGACCAGATACTGTTGAGTGGTATAGACTTCATTGTATTTCTCCGGAAGGATACCCAGACCTATGACCGCTATTTCATCATTACCATTATTAAGACTTGCAGTAAATCGAAGTTCGGGAGATGTTGCCAATAAACCATCCATATTTTTTATGCTCTCTTCTATATCCTGATTTAAATAGATTAAATTTTCCAGAGGCAGCTCTTCTCTTTCTTCCCAATATTGAGGATAGGCAACTTGTATATTTCCAGTTTCAAAATTTATTATATTATTAAAGGATAATTCTTCCATACCGCCCATAACAGAATCTAAAAATAAATAAATAAAAAAAGCAAAAGCAATCACTAAAATGGTGATGCCATTCCTTCTTTTTTGGCGGGTTAAATTTTTTAGACCGAGTTTAATACTAAACATCTTCTGCTCCTACAATTTACCCTTGAAAATCTTGAATTTTTTTAATTAAATGATTTATTGTCTATCACTACCAAATGAACAAAATTTGAAAAGATATAAACCGTTTTTTTCATTTATTTTTAACGAAATAATTTTTTTAATCTCTTTAAATGTTTATTTTTTCATAAAAATAATTTAAAATATCTCGATTGACAATATTAACCGTTCCTTCTTCGGCTCCAATAATTCTTTCTATGGCATTTTCATAAACCTTGAATTCTTTTTCAGCTTTATCCATACTTTTTGAATTTTTATCACTTCCTAATATAAGGTTAGGGATCCTCTCACTGAACGTATAAGCTATTTCGAAAATCAACCTGGCAGCTTCATCTGGGTATGGTGTATTGAATGCTTTTTCTTTTATGCCCTGCCTGATAATTTTGCTAAATTCAGGTGCCAATATCTCTATGCTACTCCTATATATTTTAAATCTAAATGATATATTTTTATCATCATAAAGCACTTTTAGCAATACTTTCAATAATTCTAAATTTTCTAATTTTACACTTCTAGTAACAGCATAAACTCTATTTAGCTTGGTAATAGCATCTAAATCCTCTCTATCTACAATTTTTCTTACTTCTTCTAAAATCTTTTCACTTAATCTTTCAATCAATGCATCCAATAAATCTTCTTTAGATTTGAAGTAATAATAAAAAGTACCTTTAGACAATCTCATTTTTTTAATAATGGCTTCAACTGAAGTTTGTTCATATCCCTTCGTAAAAAAAAATTCTTGTGCTGTATTGAGAAATTCTGTTTTACGTTCATCATATTTTTTGATGATCCTTGCCATAATTATCTCACCTTTTATTTTTTGACTGACCGTCAGTCTACATATATCATACATTTTATTCCCTGTCAAATTTTTTTCGTATTGCGTATCGAGTATCGAGTATTGCGTGAAGAGAAAAAGAAATGTCTATGGAGCAATAGGAAGGGTTTATTAAATCTTCATATTAAAAAAACAGGGGTAAAAATTTACCCCTGTTTTTTTAATTTAATTTATGGTGATAAATTTCAGTTTACCAAATACTGCGTTTGCTTTAATTTCTAAATATCCCTGATTAGTGCTAATATCCCCTATTTTATATTTTTGGGAACTAAATATCACTGATGATCTATCCGGTAATTCCAATTCACCAAAAGCAGAGCTTGCCTTAATCAATGTTGGGACATCAGGACTAAGAATAACTTTTCCATCTGCGAATATGGTATTAACCTCTATTTTCTTTACCTCATCTTCTATCTTTATTTTTGATAAATCGATTGTGCCTGAAGCAAATACAATATTATATTCATCTTGAACTTCTGAAACTCTAATTACTCCTTCTCTAAAGATAATATTTCTGCTACCTTGAAAACCAGAACCATTAAAAAGTATAAAAATTCCAAATAATACAATAAAAACTCCTACTATTAATTTAAATATATTGATATTAAAATTAAAAATACTATTAAAAAGTAAAATTATACCCACTACTAAAAAGGTAATACCCATAAACATTCCACTAAATAATCTCATTTTTTACTCCTTTGAGGAAAATATTTTTAAATTCTTCCTGAAAAGCACCTTTCTACCCAGAAAGAACTTATTTATTTCATTTTTTTAAAAGCAGCTATGATTGCTGAAAGATAAGCAGGTAGATCTTTTGGGGTACGAGAGGTGATCAGATTGTTATCTACCACTACCTCCTGATCCAAATAAGTTGCACCAGCATTAATTAAGTCATCTTTTATAGCGCTTACACCGGTGGTACGTTTCCCCTTCATAATACCTGCTGAGATGGTTACCCAACCTCCATGACAGATAGAAGCTACTACTCCACCTTTTTCGAAGATATCTCTCACCAGTTTAAGAACTGAGGGATAACGGCGTAATCGATCAGGAGCAAAACCTCCAGGGATTATTATTCCATCAAATTCATCTATACTGGCTTCATCTGCCTTAAGATCAGTCTGTACCGGATATCCATGTTTACTCTGATATACTTTAACCTCTGGACCAATTATTTTAACTTTAGCTCCCTCTTCTATTAGTCGGTAATAAGGATACCATAATTCCAAATCTTCATACATATCTTCTGCTAAAATAGCAATTCGTTTTCCTTTCAAACTCATAATAATTATCCCTCCTTAAACAATGTATAACTTAATGCCGATATTTTTGACAATCTCTTCACACTCTTTGGAAATTCCCGAATCAGTGATAACAATATCAAAATCGGTAAGGTCTGCAAAGTGCGAAATCTTAATTTTCCCAAATTTTGAAGAATCTACTAATAAAATTTTAGTATCCGAAGATTCAATAACTGCTTTCTTGGTTTCCTTCTCGTAATTAGTTGCACAGGTAACTCCTAATTTTTCAGAAACGCCTGCGGCAGAAATAAAAGACTTATTAGCCCTTATTCTTTTTATCATCTCTATCCCCTCTGGGCTTTCAAGCATTAGGGTATCACCGTGAAAATAACCCCCAGGAAATATTAATTTCCAATTCTTATTTTCATATACATTAAACAGAATATTTAAAGCATAACATATAACGGTAAGAGGCATATTTTCTGGTATAAATTTAGGAAGGTTTTCTGTAGTAGAACCAGTATCTATAACAATTACATCATTAGGTTCTATTAGAGAAGCTGCCTTTCGAGAAATCTTAATCTTCTCTTCTAACATTAAAGATTCTGCAGCTTGAATCAAATACTTCTCTTCATCTGTATCTATGGGGGAATTTTTCTTTAGAATGGCACCACCAGGGATAAGGGTAACAATATTACTTTTAGATAATTCCCGAAGATCTCTCCTAATAGTCATCTCTGAAACTTCCAATTTTTTAGACAATTCTTTAATACTTGAAAAACCATCGATAGATAACCTATTAAGTAAATAGTTTACCCGATTATTTTTTCCAATCATATTAAGCCTCTTTTTTAAAAAATAAAAATTCTTTTAAAAATATACTCCCCTATTATTAAAACTTAAAGTATTAGAGTATTTATAATTATATAATTCTGGCCAAATTTGCTCCTTTAACGTTCCCAGCATTGGCTTCATCTGTATCCAAATGCAAAGCTAGTTTACTATGGGGAGAAACCCTAATTACTACATCTTTATAAATAACTCCATGTTCTTCTGATACTTCCACCTTCACTCGGTCACCATTTTTTACCTGATAAGATTCCGCATCTTGGGGAGTCATATGAATATGTCGAGCAGCTCGAATAGCTCCTTCCTTAAGTGCCAAAATACTTTTCGGACCAATAATATTGATAGATGGCGTACCTTCTATATTCCCTGATATCCTGGTAGGAAGATCCAGACCTAAAAAAATGCCATCAGTAATCGATAATTCAACTTGAGTGTATTTTCTAATAGGCCCAAGTATTCTGGCTTTCTCTATAACCCTCATTTTATTATAACTAACCACCATCACGGTTTCCTTGCTGGCAAACTCTCCTGGTTGTGACAAGTCTCTTAATTTAGTCAACTCGTAGCCCTTTCCAAATAAAATATCCAGCGACTCTCTGGTTAAATGAACATGATGGGTGGATATTTCTACCGGGATAGAAAAAAGTTTTGACATTTTTTCTTTTTGAGATATTTCTTGATAAACAATTTCAGATACAACTTTAACCAGTTCTTTGTAATTAGAAGGGTTTAACTCTTTCATTTTTTATTCCTTCTCGTCTTTTGTTTTAAACACTCACAATCTTTACACTACTACTGCAGCCTAACCTGGTTGCTCCTGATTTAATCATTAATAAAGCTTCTTCGAAATTATGGATTCCGCCTGCTGCTTTAATCCCTATTTTAGGACCGACTGTCCTGCGAATTAAGGCAACATCATGGGCAGTTGCACCGGTAGTAGAAAAACCAGTTGAAGTTTTAACAAAATTATAACCAACCTTCTTTACTAATTGTGAGGCAATTACTTTTTCTTCATCTGTTAGTAAGCAAGTTTCAATAATCGCTTTGGTAATGGTTGTGCTCCTACAGGCAATTAATACAGCCCTTAAATCAGCTTCTACAGTTTTAAGATCACCATTTCTTAAAGCTCCCACATTAATCACCATATCTATTTCATCTGCTCCATTTTCAATAGCATTTCTTGTTTCATAAGCCTTTGTTCTACTGTCTGTTGCTCCTAAAGGAAACCCAACTACCGTACAAACTTTTACTTTAGTCCCTCTTAACTTCTTGGCACAATAGGCAGTCCAGGAAGAATTAATGCATACAGAATAAAAACCATACTGAACTGCTTCTTCACATAATTTCTTTATTTGCTCTTCTTTTGCTTCTGGTTTTAATAAAGTATGGTCAATATAACCAGCAATATCTGCCGGAGAATGAATCTTGGAATAAAGATCGGAATTTGTACTTACTTCACCTTTTAAAATATCGTTTGTACTAGAATCAAAAGATATTCTTTCAGAATTAGATAGATTTTTTAATTTTGCTATTACTTCTTTGCTAATTCTATCAATTAGCTCTTTTTTATCCATAATCTAAAACCTCTGATCTTTAATATTTTTAAAATATGATTTTAAACCACCACTAAAGATTAATAATTTCTTTCCAGGGCTATTATTTTATTAATTCTTCTCCAATGTCTTCCACCAGCAAAAGGAGTTTCCAACCAGAGTTTTACCATTTCACGTAATTCGTCTGGTGTGTGTAATGGTCCACCCAAAGTTAATACATTGGCATTATTATGTTCTCTGCTATTTACAATAGTTTTAATATTATAACACAGAGCTGCTCTTATACCCTTAACTTTATTGCAAGTCATCGATGAGCCAATACCTGCTCCATCAATCATAATTCCCCTTTCGCATTCACCGCTAGCCACTTTTTTTGCTACTTTAACGGCAAAATCAGGATAATCTACACTTTCTTTACTATAAGTTCCTACATCTGTGGTTCGATAGCCGATATTTCTAAGAAAATGCTTAAGAATTTCCTTCGCTTCATATCCTCCGTGATCTGAACCAATAGCAACATATCTTACTTTGCTGCTAGCTTTATCAAGATTAATCAGCTGTTTTTGAGGTATGGTTGAAGAATACAATCCACTAATCACATTTTGAATAATTTTTACTTTATTTATATCAGTCATTTTCTTTACCTTTATTATTAGCTTTATTAACTGAATCGACAATCCCTACGATCATAGTTCTAACTGGAGCAGTAGAATTGTTCATAATTAAACGAGAAGAATTCCCTTCATCGATCACCAGAACCGTATCTCCTATCCCTGCTTGGACAGTATCCAATGCTAAAATGGTCTTTCCTTGTAGTTCTTCTTTATCATTAACAGGTTGTACAATTAAAATCTTATAGCCTTGATAAACCGGAAGCTTTATAGTGGAAACCACATTACCGATTACCTTACCTAAAATCATAATTACTCTCCAATATTTACCTGATCAACTAGACCCATAATAGTTAAATCAGAAGGGTTAAACCAATTTTTAAGTCCCAAAGCTGCCTCTCTACCACCTTCATAGAAAACAATATCATTTAAACCGGCCTGAACTGTATCGCAAGCCACCACAGGTTCTTCTACTTCTTCTAATTTTTCATTAAGGGGCTGTAGTAATAATAGTTTTATACCCTGAAAAGAATCTACTTTCTGGGTACAAACAACATTACCAATTACTTTTCCCAGTTTCATCTTTAACCTCCAAATTCAGCTTATAAAAACTAAATTAATCGTTAATTTATCGTATCGAGTATCGCGTATCGAGTATCGAGTTAAGAAAATCAGAATTCAGAAATAGGGCTACAATGATGCATTGTATCTAAAACAGAATAGTCGTCCTCAGTTTTCACGAAAACAGGCCCCTACAAAAAAAGGAAATTTCTATAATAAATTTACTTTAGACAATTCTAAAATAACCTACCAGAACACATCGTCTTTCGCGAGTAAAAGTCCTTGCTCTGGTTAATCCTTCCCCAGTTGGGGTTGCAATGGTAAAAGAAGCATAGCCAGCTCCGCCAAAGCCTAATCCGCTATAACACGGTCCGTTCTTTATAAAGAGAGAACAATTCATTAATTTCGCCATCTTGGAAAGTTTGGCAATATTCCTTGAATGAATGGAGGCGGTATGTTTAAAATTATGCTCACACTGCACCGCAAAATCGATAGCTTCATCAACATTATTAAAACGAACCAGAGGAATTACCGGCATAAGCTGTTCAGTCCAGACTAAAGGGTGATAACGATCGACCTCACAAAGCAATATTTTAACCTGGTCAGAGATATTTAAAGCAATATCCCGCGCAATCACACTGGCATTTTTTCCAATATATTTTTTGTTTGGTGCTCCTTCATGTCCAGGTTTTCCTGGGTCGGTAATTACCAATTTACTAACCTTTTCGATCTGCTCTCCTTTTAGTTCATAAGCACCATTTTTTATCATTTCTTCTTTTAATTTATCGGCAATCTGAGAAACTGCTAAAATTTCTTTCTCACAAACACAGACAATGTTGTTATCAAACCCTGCCCCATTAACAATATCCCGAGCAGCTTTTTCCAAATCAGCGGTTTCATCAACGACACAGGGAGGATTTCCAGGTCCAGCAGCAATGACTTTTTTACCACTATTCATAGCTACCTTGACTACCTCTGGACCACCAGTTACTACCAATAATCTAATTTTGGGATGTTTCATTAAAGTTTGAGCTGAATCAATAGTTGGATTAGCAATAGCGCATAAAGTATTGGGAGGCCCTCCAGCCTTCACAATAGCCTGATTAATTAAGGAAACTGTAAAACAAGAACTTCTCTTTGCCATAGGATGAGGGTTAAAAACCACGGTATTTCCACCAGCAATCATACTTATACCATTATTAATAACCGTAGAAGTGGGATTGGTAGAT
>JBGPSO010000056.1:0-8424 GCA_041490145.1 Atribacterota bacterium | reverse complement strand
TTTTCCTACTACAAAAAAGTTCCCCTTAAGATGTTTTTTGGATTTCTTATGCTGGTAGCAGTGGATATTGCCCAACTAATTTCACCCCGTATAATTCAAAGAGCCATAGATTATATTATTTCTCTCCCTTCTCCTAATAATGACTATTTTTATCTCCTGCAATTTACTCTCTTAATCTTTGCCCTGGCTATAGCTATCGGAATTTTTAGATTTTTCTGGAGGATAATAATTATTGGCAGGGCTCATTTTATAGAGATGGATTTTAAAAATCAATTATTTAAACATTTACTTACCCTTTCCAGTTCTTTTTTTAATAGAACCAAAACCGGAGATATTATGGCTCATATGACTAATGATATGGAATCGGTAAGAAGGGCTTGCGCTTTTGGTGTGATTGCCGGTTTTGATGCGGTTTTTCTTTTTATAGCCACTCTGGTGTTTATGTTGTTTCTTAATGTAAAACTTACCCTTTTTGCTATAATCCCCCTTCCTATTATTTCTTTTATTTCCATATTTTTTATAAGATTATTGTTTAAAAAATTTAAAAGCGTTCAGGAGACCTTTTCGTCAATGACTGAAAAGGTTCGGGAAATGATCTCTGGGGTAAAAATAATTCAAGCCTTTCAACAAGAAGAGGCGGAAGTTAAAAATTTTGATAAATTAAGTCGGCATTATGTAAATGAGAACATAACCCTTATCAAAATTTGGGGGACTATGTTTCCCCTGATATTTATATTAGCGCAAATAGAAATGGCGATAATACTCTTGGTGGGAGGCCAACAAGTTATCCTTAATGAACTTACCACTGGAGAACTGGTGGCTTTCTTTTCCTATCTGGGAATTATTGTTTGGCCGATGACCGCCATAGGAATGGTTACTAATATATTTCAAAGAGGTAATGCTTCTTACCAACGTATTAATGAATTTTTGAGGGAAAAATCGGATATCCAGGATATTCCAAAAGCAGAATACAGGAACCTTCAGGGGGATATAAAGTTTGAGAAAGTTAATTTCTCTTATAATGGGCAAATGGTTTTGGATAATATAAATATCCATATAAAGAAAGGGCAGTATGTAGGTATTTGCGGGAAAATAGGTTCTGGTAAGAGTACTGTAGCAAGATTAATTTTACGGGTAATTGAACCCCAAAGTGGAAAAATTATTTATGATTCTATTGATTATAGAAAGATTAAAATAGCAGCGGTCAGAGAAAGTATAGGATATATTCCTCAAGATTCTTTTCTTTTCTCGGAAACCATAGAGGAAAATGTTAGATTTGGTCAACCAGATACTACTTATGAAGAGATAATTGAAGCTTGTAAAATCGCTTCCATACACCAAAATATAATGGAGTTAAAAGATCAGTATAAGACCATAGTTGGTGAAAAAGGGGTAACTCTTTCTGGCGGGCAGAAGCAGAGATTATGTTTAGCCAGAGCAATTATCAGAAAGCCTAAAGTGATTATTCTTGATGATGCCTTGAGTGCGGTGGATACCGATACAGAAAGAAAAATAATTAAAAATTTAAGGAATTATTCTCGTGGAATTACTACTATAGTTATATCACATCGAATATCTTCATTTATAAATGCGGATAATATATTTGTTTTAGATAAAGGCCGAGTGGAGAACAGTGGTACCCACCGAGAGTTGATTAAAAAGTCTGATATATATAAAGGTATGCATAAAATACAAAAATTGGAAGAATAGAAATGGAAGACGAAAAATTATATTCAGGGGCAGATAAAAAAATATTCTCAAAACTGTGGCAGTATGGTAGTCCTTATTTAGGGAAGATTATGATAATATTTATACTTGTTTTAGTTCTAAGCGGAATACAGATTTGCCTCCCTCTGATAACTAAGAAGGTAGTAGATAATTATATTGAGAGAAGTCATCTAAAGTTAATTCGTAATGATAAATCAATCGAAATTACTGATCAACATAAATCTTATAGAATTATAACTGATAATATTATCTTTATACCTTCCAATATACTCAGTAAAGAGGAGTACTTTCAGTTAGAAGAAGATGCCCTTATCTGGCCAGAAAAATATATATTGTTCAAAGGTGATGAAAGTGTAAATCAATTAAAAAAATATCAGCTCAATATCACTAAAACTGCTCAAGGGTTTTTTATTCCTTATTCGGAGATACAAAAAATATCCCAGGATGATATTAGAATATTAAGATATAATGATTTGAAAAATGTAAAATTATTTGCTCTAATCTATGTGGGGCTTCTCATCTTCACTTTTATTTTCAATTATTTTCAGGTAATTATGATGGCCTTAGTTAGTGAAAATGTGCTATACGATTTAAGAAGCGATCTTACCAGACATCTAATGTCTCTTTCCATAAATTTCTTTAATAATAATCCTATAGGAAGATTGGTTACCAGAGTAACTAATGATATTGATGCTCTCCGAGAATTATTTACCGATGTTTTGGTGTATTCTGGAAAAGACATTATCACCGTTATAGGCATTTTTATTATTATGTTTAGGTTATCGATTAAATTAGGTATCCTAGTGCTTGGAATTATTCCGGTAATTTTCTTTATGCTTTATCTGTTTCAGAAATATGCTCGGGAAGCATATGGAAAGGTAAGACTTACTTTAGCTAAAGTAAATAGTTTTTTATCAGAATCGATTTCTGGTATTTCATTAGTTCAGGTATTTAATCAGGAAGAAAAATTTAAAGATGATTTTGGAAAAATTAACCGGGATTATTATAAAGCAAACCTATATCAATTGTTAATCTTTTCCATATTTAGACCACTTATTGATATTCTATCTTACGTCACTCTGGGGAGCATAATATATTTTGGAGGGAAAGGTGTATTAAGGGGTGAATTTTCCATCGGAGTACTTATTGCCTTTATATCCTATATCCAGATGCTTTTTACACCTATTTTTGATTTTTCCGAAAAATATGATATATTCCAATCGGCAATGGCTTCTTCCGAGCGAATATTTCTACTTTTTCAGGAGGATGATAAAATACATTCCCAACCAAATCCTAAGTATCCCTCTATAACGAAAGGAAGAGTAGAATTTAGAAATATCTCTTTTGAATATAAAAAAGGGGAAAAAGTTATTGATAATGTATCTTTTATAGTTGAACCTAATGAATCCGTAGCCTTTGTGGGAGCCACCGGAGCAGGAAAGACCACTTTAATAAATCTTCTCTTAAGATTCTATGATCCCACTGAAGGAGAAATTTTAATTGATGGGATAAATATAAAAGATTTGGATTTAAAATTCTTAAGAAGTTATTTTGGACTAGTACTACAAGATGTTTTTATGTTTGCCGGGGATATTAAATATAATATTATCCTAAACCAGGAGGTAGAGGATAATAAGATGATAGAATATTCAGAATATGTTAATGCCCATAATTTTATTAGTAGATTAAAGAAACAATATAGGGAGGTTATTTCTGAAGGAGGCTCAAATCTTTCTACTGGGCAAAGACAGCTTATCTCCTTTGCCAGGGCACTTACCAAAGAGCCAAGAATACTTATTCTTGATGAAGCAACTAGCAACATAGACAGTGAAACTGAATATCTTATTCAGGATGCTATAAAAAAAATTATGAAGAATAGGAGTAGCATTGCTATCGCTCATCGACTATCTACTATCCAGAATGTAGATAGAATATATGTTATGCATAAAGGTAAAATTGTAGAAAGCGGAACTCATTCTAGATTACTTGCCCAGAAGGGTTACTATTTTGAATTATATAAATTCCAATATTTAAGAAGCGATCAAGATAATTAGTCATCCTTATTCCCACAGGAGCAGGAACATAACCACGATTCAGATTTGGTAATAAATTATAAAAGATAAGAAAGAGATGGAGAAAATATATGGGGATGAAAAGGGAACGAAAAATTGAAAATAGATTAATTACCGGAAACATTTCCAGATCTATTTGGACCTTAGCAGCTCCTATGATGATTGGAGGTGCATTGGAAGACCTTTTTTCGATGGTAGATTTATACTTTGTGGGAAGATTGGGTCATATTGAAGTAGCTGCTTTGGCAATTGCGGGAACAGTGGTGGCTATTCTGATGATGATGGTGCAAGGTATAACAGTTGGTACTACCGCGCTTATTGCTCATTTTACCGGAGATAGAAATTATGAAGAAGCAGATCAAGTTTTAGGACAAACTTTTGTTTTAGGACTTATAGGTTCTTTCCTTATGTATATTATTGCTGTATTTTTAGTAGAGCCAATTCTTATCCTATTTGGAGCAAAAGGTGAAGTACTGATTTATGCTGCAGACTATCTTAAGATAACTTTTGGCTGGTCAATAGCAATATTTTTCTTTGAGGGAGTTAACCAGGCTCTGCGTGGATCTGGAGATGCTCAAACACCACTTAAAGCATTAATAATAGCTAATATACTAAATATAATTCTTGATCCTTTACTTATTATGGGATATGGTCCCTTTCCCCAAATGGGGGTTGCTGGAGCAGCCATTGCCACAGCATTAACCAGGGGCATCGGTTTTATTTTCCTTTTTTTACACCTTACCATGGGACATTCTACCCTTCAGTTTAAAGTCCGTTACACCAAACTAAATCTGTTCTTAATGAAGAGAATAATTAGTATAGGTTCATTTAGCTCTTTACAGGTTTTTATTCGGGAAGTATCTTTTCTTTTCTTGATGCGTTTAGTTGCTTCTTTTGGGGCAGTTACTCTGGCGGCTTATGGGATAGGTGCGCGCCTTAGAATGGTTATTATGGTGCCAGGTCTTGGTTTTGCTAATTCGGCCTCTGTATTAGTAGGACAAAATATGGGGGCAAAGCAACCTGAGAGAGCAACCGAATCTGCCTGGAGGACAGTATTATACTATGAATTTATCGCGATACCGTTGGCTACTATCTTTATCATTTTTGCTCCTCAGTTAGTGGCAATATTTGCTAAACAGCCAGAAGTGATAAGAATCGGGACTTCATTTTTAAGATATTTGGGTGTTACCTTTCCTTTTTTAGCTCTTTCTCTGGTTTTAGGACAAGCTATGAATGGTGCTGGTGATACAGCTGCCCCCACCATTATAAATGCTATAGCACAATTAGGAGTACGTATACCTCTGGCCTATATTTTTGCCCTTGTGGTAGGTATGGGGTCTTCTGGTATCTGGTTAGGAATAAATGCTTCCGATATTGCTCAAGGTTTAGGAATGGTTTTTTTATTTAAAAGTGGCCATTGGAAAAAGGTTTATGCCAAACATCGGGAAAAATTAGAACAACAACCGATTAGAGCAACTAGGAAAGCAGAAATACCTTCTTCCTGAGTTAAAAAAGCATTATAACCTAAATTTATTTTATAATTTTTTTCTAAAAAAATAAGAAAGTAATATAATAAAGATGCAATTAATAATAAAAACGAGGAAATCTATTTATAAAAATAATTCTGCTTAAAATAATAATAAAAAGCTATTATTAATTTAAAATATTTAAAAAGGGGTAATTAAATAAAATATGATTTATAAAACTTTAGGGAAGACTGGATTAAAAGTATCTATTATTGGTTTTGGCGCTTCTCCGTTGGGAGCAGAGTTTGGTCAGATAGTCCCAGAAGAAGGAAAAAGAGCAGTAGAATATGCCATCGATCACGGAATTAATTATTTCGATGTTTCTCCTTATTACGGAAGAACTTTAGCAGAAAAGCGATTGGGTGAATTTTTAAAGGGGAAGAGGAGTCAGGTTATTCTGGCCACTAAAGTAGGTCGATACGGTACCTCTCTTCCTGATGGATTCGATTTTTCTGCCCAGAGAGTTATAAAATCACTTGAGGAGAGTCTCCAACGTCTAAAAACTGATTATATTGATGTATTTCAAATTCATGATATAGAATTTGGGAAAAAGAAGCAGATTATAGAAGAAACCTTACCAGCTATGTTTAAACTAAAAAGACAGGGGAAGATTCGCTTTGTCGGGATTACTGGTTATCCTTTAACATTGCTTAAAGAAATAGTGGAAACTCAAGAGATTGATACTGTACTTAGTTATTGCCGTTATAATTTATTGGATACCACTATGGACGATATTCTTACTCCGGTAGTTAAAAAAAGAAATATAGGATTAATTAATGCCTCGCCATTACATATGCGTGCGCTTACTGAAAAAGGAGCTCCAGATTGGCATCCAGCTCCAGAAAAAGTATTACAAGAGGTAAAAGAAGCTGCCCATTTTTGTCGAGAAAGAGGGATAAGTATATCCGACCTGGCTTTACAATTTGCTTTTTCGTATGAATATGTGGATGTAACTTTAGTGGGTATGAGTAAAGTTAGGCATGTAAAAGCCAATCTTAATAATGTAGGAGTGAGACCAGAGCCTGATTTGCTAAAAAAAATTAGAGAAATAATCCAGCCAGTAGCTAATATTTACTGGGAGGAAGGTCTACCCGAAAATTATGATCCCGGAGCTACAGAAAAGCGAACTCAAGGATTACAACCCAATAAAAAGAAAAAATAGAATAATTAAAACTAAAGGAAGTGGAATGATGGACGAAAAGAAGAAGACGTTTAGAATAGATGCCCATCAACATTTTTGGATTTATAATCAGGAGGAATATAAATGGATTGATGCATCTATGACTAATTTACATCGGGATTTTCTTCCTCCTCATTTAGATAGGGAATTAAAAAAAAATGGTATTGATTTTTGTATAACTGTGCAAGCCCGACAGACCTTACAAGAGACTAAATGGCTTTTAGAATTAGCCCAGAATAATTCATTTATTAAAGGAGTAGTGGGATGGGTTGATCTTAAAAGTAATTCTGTGGAACAAGATTTGGAACAATTTGCTGCCTATAAGAAATTCAAAGGAGTTCGGCATGTCTTGCAGGATGAAGATGATGATCGCTATATGCTTCGACCAGATTTTAAAAAAGGAATAAGTCAATTAGAAAAATATGGTTTTACTTATGATATATTAATCTATCCACGACACATTAAATATGCTTATACCTTAGTTTGTGAATTTCCTTACCAAAAATTTATAGTAGATCATCTGGCTAAACCCTTAATTAAAGAAGGCAAAATTGAACCATGGAAGAAAGATATCCAGGAGTTAGCTAAAGCAGATAATGTGTTTTGTAAATTAAGTGGCATGTTTACAGAGGCTAATTGGGACAGCTGGAAGCAAGAAGATTTTGTACCTTATATGGAAATTCTATTAGAAACTTTTGGTCCTGATCGACTTTTATTCGGTAGTGATTGGCCGGTCTGCACAGTAGTCGTAAAATATGAACAAGTTTTAAGAATTGTGACTGATTTTATTAGTTCTCTTTCACCGGCGGAACAAAGCCACATTATGGGTCAAAATGCTATAGATTTTTATAATTTAGAGGTGTAAGAATTTACAATATGAAAGCAGTAAAAATTATAAAACCGGGTGTAGTAAAGTTAGTGGAGCTAAACAAACCTAAAGTAAGCGTTGAGGAAATTCTGATAAAATTAAAAGCCTTGGGTCTTTGTGGTAGTGATCTTAAAACTTATCAGGGACAAAACCAAATGGTTATCTATCCGCGTATTCCTGGTCACGAAATAGCGGGGGAAATTGTTCAGACGGGGGAAGAAGTTCCTTCTGAATTCCAGGTAGGTCGGCTGGTCACTGTTTCTCCCTATACCTCCTGTGGGAAATGCGTTGCTTGTCAGCAAGGAAGAGTAAATTGTTGTCCTTATAATCAGACTTTAGGCGTACAAAGAGATGGAGCGGCTGTTGAGTTTATTACTGTACCTTATAGTAAAGTTTTTTTGGCGGGAGATTTACCAGAGGAGCAAATTGCCTGTATCGAACCATTAAGTGTGGGGTGGCATGCTACTAATCGAGCCCAAATCAGATCAGAAGATATAGTATTAGTATTCGGTTGTGGAATGATTGGTTTAGGGGTCATTGCTGCTTCTACATATAAAGGAGCTAAAGTTATTGCTGTTGACATTGATGATCTTAAATTAAAAAAGGCAAAAGCTTTAGGAGCAATTTATACGGTTAATTCTCAGAAAGAAAATTTAGAAAAGAAGATTTTTCATCTTACCCGTGGTCAGGGGGTAAATGTAGTAATTGAAGCGGTAGGTCTCACGGAGACTTTTAAGAAAGCTATTGATTTCGTTTGTTTCGCAGGTAGAGTGGTTTATATCGGCTATGCTAAAGCGCTTGTGGAGTATGATACGAGTCTCTTTGTAAAAAAGGAGTTAGATATAAAGGGTTCGAGGAATGCCTTAGATAGTGAAATCAAAGAAGTAATTAAAATGGTGGCAAGCAGAAAAATTAAGATAGAAAATTTAATTACTCAAAATTATCTCTTAGAAAATTTGGAGGAGGCTTTTAGATTTTGGGATAAACATACAGAGAAGGTGACCAAGATAATTATCCGCTTTTCCTAAGATAATTTTAAAGATAAAAAAG
>JBGPSO010000055.1:0-8453 GCA_041490145.1 Atribacterota bacterium | reverse complement strand
GATTTTGTGAAGATGGTAGAAAAATTAAAAGAAAATTAATAAAGATTAAAATAAAATGGTGTTGTTTTTAAGGAGATTAATTAATATGGAAAATGTGAATTATTTATCAGTAGTTGAAGAGGTTATGCAGCAGATAAAGTCCACCGGGGCCTTCTTGGTAGTTAAATCTAAAGTGGATAGAAAAATAAACCTAATGACTATTGGTTGGGCCGCCTTTGGATTTATGTGGAGAAAACCTATAATGACAGTTATGGTGAGAAAAAGTCGTTTTACTCATCATATTATCGAAAAGGCCTCTAGTTTTACGGTTAATATTCCTACTAATGATTTAGAGGAAGCCTTAAACTTTTGTGGTACTAAATCTGGTCGTGATTTTGATAAATTCAAAGAATGTAATCTTTCTATTATCCCTGCTCAAAAAGTTGATACTCCCGTTATCAACTTTCAGGGTTTTCATTATGAATGTAAAATTGTGTATAAAAGTATTATAAATCCTGATTTTCTATGCCAAGAATATAAAGAAGATGTTTATACGGATAACGACTATCATACTTTCTATTTTGGAGAGATAGCAGCTTGCTATAATTAATGAGAAGGAGGTGGTTTGTAAGATTAAATTATTCTGATCTTTATCAAGTTTAAAGGTTGATTAAAAAATATTGAAGGAGGGATAACAGTAATATGCTAAGATTTAAGTTAAGCAAAAAATTAATCATTTTTTCGTTGGTTTTCTTATTGATTTTGAGTTCTATTTCCTTTGTTTTGGCTGCTGAAAAAGAAATTGTGATATTGTCGATTAATGACTTTCATGGGTCACTTGCACCCAGTGGTAAAAATGTGGGAGCGGCAAAACTTGTTGATGCTATAAAGACTGAAAAAGCAAAAAATCCGGAAGGAACAATAATAGTGTCTGCTGGTGATAACTATCAGGGTAGTGCTATGTCTAATCTCTTATACGGTGAACCAGTTTCGGCAATGTTTAAAGAGATGGGTTTAGAACTATCTGCGGTGGGTAACCACGAATTTGATTGGGGAATTGATAGAATTACTAAATGGGTCGAAGATGGTGGTTTTACTTTTGTAGGTACTAATATTTACGATAAAAGGACCAATCAACCGGTTGACTGGGCAGAACCTTTTGTTATTATTGAAAAAAAAGGGATAAAAGTAGGATTTATCGGTTTGGCTACTCCAGAGACTGTCTATAAAGCTCTCAAAGCAAATGTAGAAAACTATGAATTCAGAGATCCAGTGGAAACAATTAAAGAGTGGATACCTAAAATAAAAGATGCAGGAGCTGATATTATTATCGCCTTAACTCATCTTGGTGCATTTCAGGATAAAGAGGGAAATATTAGCGGTGAAGCTGCTGCCTTAAGTGAGGTGGACGGAGTAGAGGCAGTAATATCAGCGCATACCCATCAAAGTATCAGTGGCCTGGTTAATGGTAAACCCCTGGTCCAAGCTTATTATAATGGCCGTTCAGTTGCTAAGTTGACTTTCGTTTTTGACGAGAACAATAAATTAGTAAGTGCGGAGCCTTCTTTGGATAATCTTTATGAAAGACCAGACACCCTTAAAGATGATGCTAACACCTTGGCAATCTATATGAAATACGAAGAAGAATTAGGACCTGTTTTAGGAAAAATATTAGGTAAAACTACCGTGGCCTTAGATCATGATAGATATGCCGGTCCATCTTTATTAGGTGAATGGACCTGTGAAATAATGAAAGACAAAGTAGGAGTCCAAATTGCTATGACCAATGGTGGTGGACTCAGAGTTCCTATTCCAGCAGGAGATATTACTGCCGGGATACTATATGAGGTTATGCCTTTTGACAATACTCTATATACTATGAAGTTATCCGGTGCAGATGTTAAAGCAAATATCGAACATGGCA
Source organism: Atribacterota bacterium (assembly GCA_041490145.1). GTDB lineage: Bacteria > Atribacterota > Phoenicimicrobiia > Phoenicimicrobiales > Phoenicimicrobiaceae > Infernicultor. The sequence goes on along the minus strand of JBGPSO010000055.1, from coordinate 6,550 downwards.
TAATGAATGAAGATATTGGTTGGGTTCAGATTGCTGGAGTAAAAGTAACTTATGATCCAAAAGCAGAGGCAGGCAACAGAATTACCAGTATGAGTTTGGAAGATGGAACTCCTGTGGAGATGGATAAGTATTATACTGTGGTAATCAATGACTTTATGGCTACCGGTGGAGATAAATATAACTTTGATAATGCTCTAGATAAATTGGATACCTTTATCCCGGTCAGAGATGCTATGATGGATGCAGTAGAAAAGGCTGGAGTTATTTCTCCTGAAAAACAAAATTGGCTCTCTGAAGCAATAACCGGTAAAATTTATGTGGTAGAAGTGGGTGATTCTGTATGGGAGATTGCCCAAAAATTTAGTACAACGGTAGAAAAGATTGTTGTCCTTAATGAATTAGCTAACTCAAGACTTATTAGACCAGGTCAGAAGTTAATTATACCTACAGAATAACCATTAGAAGATAAAAAGAGGGTGGTATAATTAATAAACCACCCTCTTTTTGCGCCTTGTATTTTAATAAATTTAATGTTAAACTTTTAAATATATCCTGCTACAAACTACAAATTTTACTTTGCTAATTTTGAAAAAAAGATAAAGGGGGTGTTAGCCTTTAGTTAAAAAAGTATTACCATAGTTACTTGACTTAAAAAACAAAATAAATATTTTTAGGAGGAATATAAAAAATGAAAAAATTTGGATTGTTTGCAGGGATTTTTTTATCACTTTTGCTGATTTGTAGTTTGATAGTAGGAGCAGCTGATGAAGTTATAATTGGAGTTTTTGAACCGATGACTGGACCTATGGCAGCTGGGGGGCAGCAGACTGTGGAAGGCATAAACTTAGCTATTGAACAGACCACGGAAGTATTGGGAAGACCAATTAAAGTGGTTTTAGTAGACAATAAGAGTGAAAAAGTAGAATCAGCTAATGCGGTGGCTCGTTTAATTGAATATGAAAAAGTTGTTGCTATAGTAGGTAGTTACGGCAGTGGTAATACTATTGCCGGCGGAGAAGTAGCTAATGCAGCTGGTATTCCAGTGGTAGGATGTTCTCCTACTAATCCTTTGGTTACCTTAGGCAAACCTTATGTCTTTAGGGCTTGCTTTATTGACCCTTTCCAGGGTGCAGTTATGGCTAATTTTGCGGTAAACGAGCTTAAAGCTAAAACAGCAGTAATTATTCAAGATATTTCCAATGATTACTCGGTAGGATTATCAAGTTTCTTCCGTGATGCTTTTATTAAATTAACTGGTGATCCTAAATCTGTTGCCGGTGTTATTTCTTATCAAACCGGGGACCAGGACTTTACTGCTCAATTGACTTATGCTGCTGGTAAGAAACCGGATGTAGTTTTTGTTCCCGCCGGTCAATATGGAGACGCTGCATTGATTATTAAGCAGGGAAAAGAAATGGGAATTACCGGGATATTTTTGGGTGGAGATACCTGGGAAGCACCAGAATTTATTGAAGTGGGCGGAAAAGCGGTAGAAGGTTCTTACTATAGTACCCATTTTGATGCAAGCGCTATTACCACTAAAGCAGCTGAAAAATTCAATAAAGATTTCCAAGCAAAATATAATAGACCACCAAGTGCCTTTGCAGCTTTAGGTTTTGATGCCTTCAATATGGTAATCGATGCTATTAAAAGAGCTGGTTCAGCAGATCCAAAAGCCATTAGAGATGCTTTAGCAGTTACCAAAGATTATGAAGGAGTTACTGGAATAATTACTTTAGATCTTAATGGAGATGCGGTCAAAGATGCAATAATTAGAAAAGTGGAAAATGGCGAATTCAAATATATGACCACCGTACGCCCCTTCTAATTGACATTTATGAAGCTGAGTTTAAAATAATCTGTTTTGTTTTAGATTGAAGAGAGGAAAACCCTCTCTTCAATCTAATTTTTTAAATAATAAAGTCAGTTATAAATAAAAAATAACGATAGGATAAAATTATGAGTCTAAATGTTTTTTTACAAAATCTAATTAATGGAATTTCCTTAGGCTGCTTATTTGCACTAATTGCTATAGGATATACCATGGTTTATGGGATTTTACGATTAATAAATTTTGCCCATGGAGATATATTTATGATGGCAACTTTTTTTGCCTATTATGCTATTGCGTTATTTTCTCTTCCCTGGGGTTTAGCTTTTTTTGCAGCAATAATTTTAACTATGTTGTTGGGTATTACTGTAGATAGGATTGCTTACCGGCCACTAAGAGATGCCCCCCGAATTTCTTCTTTATGTTCAGCGATAGGAATGTCCTTTTTTTTAGAAAATTTAGCTATTGTAGTGTTTGGTGGGAGACCCAAACCTTTCTTTTCCCCTGAAATTTTTAATCAAACCTTTGTTATCTTAGACATAAGAATACAAAGTGTATCTCTTATTACTCCTTTAGTTTCCATTTTTTTCTTATTAATATTAACCTATATAATCTACAGAACCAAAACCGGATTAGCTATGCGGGCAATTTCTAAAGATTTTGATACAGCTAAACTTATGGGTATTAATCTGAACCGAACCATTGCCTTTACTTTTGCCATAGGTTCAGGATTAGCTGCTGTTGGAGCAATATTATGGGCTTTACGCTATCCCCAAATTTTCCCCTTTATGGGAATGTTTCCAGGATGGAGAGCTTTTACTGCTGCAATTATAGGAGGAATTGGTAGTATTAGAGGGGCAATGCTGGGAGGTTTTTTACTTGGGTTGATAACCATTATGATAGTGGCATTTTTCCCAGAGCAGGCTGGATATAAAGATGCCTTTGTTTTTGTTCTATTAATTCTTGTATTGTTATATAAGCCTGAAGGAATATTTGGGGAAGAATAGGTAGGTATGAAAAAAGTGAAGAAAAAAGAAAAAGATTATTTTTTATTTTTCTTAAAGATTATCGCAATTTTAATTGTAGTTATATTTGTCTTTATAGCTCAAAGAAACTTTGATGCCTATGTTATTAGAATATTAAATTTATGTGGTATATATGTCATTTTAGGGGTCAGTCTTAATTTAATCAACGGTTTTACCGGACAATTTTCTTTGGGGCATGCAGGATTTATGTCCATCGGGGCTTTTGTTTCTGCCCTTTTATATATGTCTCCAGGATTAAAAGAAATGAATTATTTTATTACCCCTCTCATCTGGCCTTTTAGTGTTATCCAGATACCATTTTTTATCTCTGTAATTGCTGGGGGAATAATCGCTGCGTTGGTAGGGTTTTTAGTAGGAGCTCCCTGTTTACGTTTAAAAGGTGACTATTTAGCCATTGTTACTTTTGGTTTTTCTGAAATAATCCGAATAATATTCAATAATTTGCAAAGTATTACTAATGGTCCTCTCGGATTAAAAGGGTTACCTGCTTTTACCAATCTATGGTGGAGTTGGGGGGGAGCAATATTTACTATATTTTTTATTAGTAATTTAATTAATAGCAGTTATGGTAGGGCTTTAAAATCTATTCGAGAAGACGAAGCAGCTGCTGAAGCTATGGGAGTGAATCTTTTTTACCATAAAGGATTAGCTTTTGTGGTGGGTGCTTTTTTTGCAGGTATTGGGGGAGCTCTTTTAGGAAGTCTGGTAATGACTATCGATCCAAATACCTTCAGTGCCTCTATGACTTTCCAAATTATCGTAATAGTAATTGTGGGAGGATTAGGAAGTATAACTGGTACAGTTATTGTAGCCACAATATTTGCAATATTAATGGAATTTTTAAGAGTAGTTGAATCACCTATGAATTTCTTCGGTACAAAACTGCCAGCCATTCCCGGGATGAGAATGCTTGTTTTTTCCATAATATTGATGGTAGTTATCCTATTTTTTAAGCGTGGGCTTATGGGAGGAAAAGAATTTTCCCTAAAGCAATTCATTAAGATTTTTTCTCGAGATAATAGGGTCATAAAGGAGGATAGTTAAAAGATGAGCGTTCTTAAATCAGATCATCTTACTATAAAATTCGGCGGATTAACTGCAGTATCTAATTTTTGTCTAACCGTTGAAGAAGGAGAATTAGTAGGCTTAATCGGACCCAATGGGGCAGGTAAAACAACTACCTTCAATATGTTAACCGGAGTATATAAACCCACCAACGGAAAAATTTACCTTTATGAGCAGGATATCACCAAAAAGAGAGTTGACCAGATAACTGCTTTGGGAATTGGTAGAACTTTCCAAAATGTCCGCTTATTTTCTGGATTATCAGTAATTGAAAATGTTATGGTAGGAAGTCATTTACGTTTAAAATCTTCGTTTTTTCAAGCTGTTTTCCATACCCCGCGATATACGAAAGAAGATAAACAAATAAGAGAAGAAGCAAAACAGTTATTAAGTGAGGTACATTTAGATAAATTTGAAAATAAGGTAGCTGGTAGTCTCCCTTATGGAGAACAGAGGAGATTGGAGATTGCCCGAGCTTTGGCTACTAAACCAAAATTATTGCTTTTAGATGAACCAGCAGCAGGGATGAATCCTCAAGAAACTAAGGATTTAATGAGTTTTATCCTAAAAATTCAGGAAAAATTTAAATTAACTATTATCTTAATAGAACATGATATGAAAGTAGTAATGGGAATTTGTAAAAGAATTTTAGTTTTGGATTATGGAGTGACGATTGCTGAAGGAAAGCCTATTGAAATCCAACATAATCCTGAGGTAATTAAGGCATATTTAGGAGCGGAGGCGAATTATGCTTAATATGCTTAAAGTTGAAAATCTAAATGTATTTTATGGCGGTATCCATGCCTTAAAAGGTATTTCTTTTGAGGTACCTCAAGGGAAGATTGTCACTTTAATTGGAGCTAATGGAGCTGGTAAGAGTACTACTTTAAGAACAATATGCGGGTTAGTAAAAGCAAAAAATGGGCAAATTAGTTTAGCAGGAAGAAATATCACCAATCTTTCTACAGATGAAATAGTAAAAATGAGTGTAGCGATGATACCCGAAGGACGAAAAATATTTCCCAATTTAACTGTAAAGGAAAATCTTACTTTAGGAGCTTTTACCAGGGGCAATAAAGAGGAGATTACACAGGATGAAGAGTGGGTATATAAATTGTTTCCCCGTATTAAAGAAAGACTCTGGCAAAAGGGGGGTACCTTATCAGGGGGAGAACAGCAAATGCTAGCAGTAGCTCGCGGATTAATGTCCAGACCTAAGCTTTTAATGTTGGACGAACCTTCTTTAGGGTTAGCACCTTTACTGGTAAAAGAGATATTGGAGATTATTCAAGAAATCCATAAACAAAAGATGACTATACTTTTAATCGAGCAAAACGCTTTTGCTGCTTTAAAGATAGCTGATTATGCTTATGTTTTAGAAACTGGACGAATTGTTTTGCAGGGTACAGGAGAAGAACTTTTACAAAATGAAGAAGTAAGAAAAGCATATTTAGGAGAATAAAACTTTTTTGTAAATTATATGCTCATAAAATACTGGCTATTTAATAGTGATTAACCAGGATTTTTTTCTAAGGTAATTACTATTTTTATCGAGTGCAGAGATATTTATAATATAAGATTTTTTGATTAAAGATTTAGAAGGAGTAAAAGAGATTTCATTATTTTCTGGATTAAAGTTAAATCCTACTTTTGCTCCACCTAATTTCATAGATAGAGTTTTTACATCATAGTTATTATCCTCTAAAATTGCACCGATCTTTACAAATTGATCACTTTCTATTATACCGTCATCAGGAAAGATTTTGGAAGTGTGAAGAGGTTGTTGATTTAATATCTGGATAAAAGAATTAAATGAGTTGTTTCTAAATATAATCTGTCGATTTAATGAAAAAGGGTCAGTGTTAAGAGTATTATTCATACTGTTGGCATTAAGAATCCCTTCGTAATCTGCCTGAATAACTAAATTTTTAATAGTTGGGCTATAAACTCCATAGGGATAGGCAAAGAATTTTACTTTACCCCCTATTTTACTTTCTAAAATTTCTTTAGATAGAAAAATTTCTTTTTTGATTCGAGCCAAATAATTTTCGTAATTTTTATTTTCTTTATATTGAAGTAGATTGCAATGGCTTAAAGTATGAGAGCCAATTTCTAAATTGTTTTCGGTCATTTCCTTAATCTCTCCCCAGGTAAGACTATTGCTGTTTTTTTCAATAAAATCGGTGTATATAAATAGGGTAGCTGGGAAGTTATATTTTTTAAGTACAGGGTAAGCTAAAGTAAAAGTAGATTTAAAGCCATCATCAATGGTTATTACTACAGGTTTTGGTGGAAGCTGACCTTTTTTTAACCCTTTAAGCAATTCCGAAAGAGAGATTACCGAATAATTATGAGTGGCTAAATAGTTCATCTGTTTTTCAAATTCTATAATATTAATACTATAGCTGTTGCCTTCATCTTTAGTGAAATTATGATAAGTCAAAATAGGAATAACCGTTTCTTCTGCATAAACTATATTGTTGTTGATTTGATAAACATTATGATAGGACATAGGTAGGAATAAGAATAATGATAATATAAAGATTACCAACAAACTCTTATTTTTATTTATAAGAAAATGTGATATTTTTTGATTTGGCCACATAAT